>NZ_JAQMUA010000490.1:0-24619 GCF_028330895.1 Kamptonema animale CS-326
CGCTTTAGCGCTAAAGCGCAACTACCAACGAAATCCAAAAATCTTACGTTTCGTTACATAGCTTGGTTTTTTATTGCCGACCTACTCAAGCAAGCTTAAAAGACTGATAATTTAAGGTACACAGCAGTGCAGGAAAAAGTGGGGTGTCTTGGGTAATTGCCGGAAGTATCTTCAATATTGCCGGGAAATAAAGTATCTTAGCCGAGACTTACGCAGCAATAACGAAATTCTAACCGCAGCGAAACAAGTGAAGCTTTTTCCTTGCCCCGATTTTTCGTGAGCCTAGCACCAGTGTCATCTTAGCCTTGCCAAAATAGCTCTGCCATTTTCACCCGATGTTGAACAAGTTACATCAAACAGGAGTATTGTGTAAATGATCGCTGCCGATAAAAAAGAAGTCACTAACCCCCAACCAACCCTTAAGCAGCTATATCCGAAAAGCCACAACCATTACAGGTTTAAGGATTTTTTTGCTTTTGACCCCGAAGGCGGTACGATCGCTGACTGGAACGCATCTCGTAATATTTTTACCAGCGAAGACTTCATCATTGGCTTAGTAGAGGGACTTGAAGAAGAAGTCGGCCCTGCTTCGTCAGTGATCATGTACACCATCGGCTGCCAGTGGGGTACTCTAGATTCAGAATATTTCCAGAAATGGTTTGGAGAGGAGTTTGGACACAACGTCCGCCAGTCAAACTTAATGTTTTTACTAGAAACTTGGTGGTGGCCCTTTACAGCTCAAGGTTGGGGCCGATGGGAAGTAGATATGAGCGATCGCAAACATGGGTGCATCTTCATCAACCTGTTTGACTCCGCAGTTGCTCGTACCTTGGGCGATGTAGGTAAACCAGTCTGTCACATCTATGCTGGTTTATTTGCTGGTTTTTTCGGCGCTTTAGTAAAAAAACCACTGAGTTGCATTGAACTTCAGTGCTACTCAATGGGAGAAACTTACTGCAAGTTTCTCTTAGGCAATCCCGATAAAATAGACGCTGCTGCTTTCTGGGTTAACGAAGGTGCAACAGCGCGAGATATCCAAAGGCGGCTGCAAAATGGGGAAAGATTGCGATGAAAACAGATAATTCTTGGTTGCAAAAATCAGTCCAAGATTTTTTTGGTAACTGCAACTGGCTAGGAAGATCCCTAGAAACTCAAAATGGCTCTGCTACTGGTCAAAAGTTGAGTTTAACCTCGTCAGTAGGAGACTTTTTTAGGGCAATTTCTTGGGAAGGCATCCCCGAAGTCGGCGCAATGCCGGCTCCTTTGCCCGTAGCAGTAATTCCTAGTTCTGAATCAGGAGAGGTTACTCTTGATGATTTACTGGATTTATTCTAGCTAATGGCTAATGGCTAATGGCTAATGGTTAATAGCTAATGGCTAAATAGCTAAATAACTAATGGCTAATGGCTAAATAGCTAAATAGCCAATAGTTAACAGCTAAATAGTTAATAGCTAAATAGCCAATGGCTTGTAAACAGCTAACAATTAGCAATTAGCAATTAGCAATTAGCAATTAGCAATTAGCAATTAGCAATTAGCAATTACCAATCACCAATTACCAATTTATTAAAATCATGCACCCTGAGATTGAGGCGCTGCTGGATCACGCGGAAACCCGCTTTCTCAAAAACGAAGAACTCGCAATTTTTAAACGTTATGCGGCAACCTTAGCCCAGCGTTTAAAAGTTTACGAATTTTTGCGGGATAAGGAAGTAGCTATCTTCCAACCTATTGCCAATCAGCTACAAGAAACTTTTCCCCAAGAGAAACAGGAAAATTTAGAGCGCTCCCTTACACATTGGCTTCTAGCTTTGCGTCACTGTGCTATGGCTATGTTGCTGAATGACTCGGTGTTTCTAAAGGAACGATTGTTAGATTGGCTCTCTGGTATAGTGCAAGCTCACCAAAGCCAAGAGATAGAGGCAACTATTTTGAAGCTGTTACAGGCTCGTTTGAAGGAACTACTTTCGGAGCAAGCACTAGCCATATTGCAACCATTCTTAGACCAAGCATCAACTATTTTGGTAAGGCCTAATAGCTAATGGCTAATTGCTAACAGCTAATTGCTAATGGTTAATCGTTCATGGCTAGGCTAATAACTAATGGTTAATCGTTCATGGCTAATACACAAAAAATAGTTCTGACCAAATATTTAGTGCCTAACTCCTGAATTAGCAATTAGCAATTAGCAACCAACAACTAACCACTAACAACTAACCACTAACAATGATTAATATTGCCGAATTACTGACACAGCCTCGCCTCCCTGGAAATTACTTTGCAACTGATGCCTATGTCCGGGGTGACTTGGAACTTGGTTTGCTCGAAAATCGTCGGGGAGATCGTCTCCTAGCGCTCCCAGAAACATTTATTCAAGCTATATATAGTGGCTTGGAACAAGAAACGGGTCAAGCTTCCCGCCTAGTTCTATTTAACTGTGGACGGTGGTGGGGCAAAAATTTCTACGCTCGTTTTTGTGAGGAGGTTAGCGAATACTACGGTAAACCTCTTTCAGAAATGGAAATGGTGGAATTCGTTCAGTGTCTGCAACAGTGCTGGAAAACTCACGGCTGGGGGACATTTGACCTCGATCCCAGCTATACCGAACAGGGATTTTTGATTGTAAAAATTACTAAATCCATGTTTGCTCAAAAAGCTCCTAAGTGGAACTGTCCAGTATGTTTTCTAGAAGCTGGTATTTTGAGCGCATTTTTTACTCAACTAACAGGTCGAGACCTTTACTGCGTGCAAACTACTTGCGAGTCTATGGGTGCTGAGTGCAACCGTTTTATTTTAGGCTTAAGCGATCGCCTCCAACCAGCGGAGGCTATGGTTGAACAAGGTCAAGACCACGAAACCATCCTTACACGCCTGTGTGAAAAACGCTCTTAAGCGATCGCACATCAACCTCTCTATCTTACTAACTCGCTTTCTAGGGGCAATCTCGCTGTGGTTGCCCCCTACTCGGAATCTAGCGATCCCCAATAACTCAAATACAGTTTAGACCTCAAGTCCAGCCAACTGTCTCATAATTAAGCAGATCGATCGATATCCTGATAAATCCAGCTCAATTTTGTATAAATAAAGTTTAAGGCTAGTTGGCATTACTCGCTATAAAGATTTGAATAAATTTATGTATTAATATGGTTAAGTTTGAGAAAGATGACATAATTGTGGGAAAGATTATAAAATATATATTAAAATCATAAATAAGCGGGTTGCATCCAATAGAGCTTTAACTTTTACTACCACGCTCAAGGCTTGGATAAACTACTACTTTATTAATGTGTTTTCAGCAAAAGAGATACAAAAAACCTATCCTGTCTATCCAACCTACTGCTCTATGGGTAGACTTGAAGTCCCCTGCGGAGGTCTAAATGGATGCAACTGAACTGCTAAAGCGATATGCAGAAGGTGAAAGAGATTTCAAGCGGGCAAACCTGCGAGGGCTCGTGCTTAGTGTGGTCGATTCCCACAGTGGCGATACCCCTACCCTCGTTTTGGCAAACATCAACGAACAACAGAATAGACCTTACTTAATTGGGGCAAATCTGAGCGAAGCCGACCTCAGTAAAGCTCATCTCAGCCGTGCCAATCTCAGTAAAGCTGACCTCAGCGGGGCAAATCTCTGCGGAGCTAACCTGGTAGGAGCAAGTCTGAGCGGAGCCAATCTGACAGGAGCTAACCTAACGGGAGCTAACCTGACGGGAGCACATTTGAATTGGGCTAATCTGAGTACAGCCAACCTGAGCAAAGCGAATTTGAAGAGTGCAGATATGAGCGCCGCTAACTTTAGCGGAGCTATCCTCAATGATGCCAATCTTGGTAAAGCCTATTTAATTAAGTCTAATCTTTCTCAAGCTCAACTAAACGATGCAGACTTGACTCAGGCTAACCTCAAAGATGCAGACTTGACTGATGCCAACCTCAGCGGGGCTGAGTTAGCTAGAGCGAATTTAGCTGGAGCGAACTTGACTCGCGCCGACTTAACGAAAGCGAATCTTTTAAAAGCTAACCTTAGACGCGCTGACCTTACTGAATCCTATCTAAATTGGGCTAGTTTAGGGGAAGCAGACTTAAGTGAAGCTATTTTGACTAGAGCAAATTTAAGTAAGGCTGATTTGAGCAAGACTTACCTCAGAAAGATAGTTTTGCACGGTTGTCACCTCAGCGGAATTAACCTCAGCGGAGCGGATCTTGGGGGTTTAGATTTAAGTAAGAAGCTGTTAACTGGGATTAATTTGGCGGGTGCGTATTTGAGTGAAGCTAATCTCAGCGGCGCTTATTTAATAGAAGCTAATCTCAGCGAGGCTAATCTTTGTGGAGCTGATTTGAGTGATGCTTGCCTGATGAAAGCTAACTTTATCGGTGCTCGTATGGGCAATATTAACTTAAGTAATGCTAACCTGACTGGAGCAAAATTATGCAAAGCCGATTTAATGGGAGCTAATTTGCGAGGAGCGATTCTAACGGAGGCAGATATGAGGGGCGCTAACTTAATTGGAGCAATTTTGCCTAATGGTAAGACTTATAACTGAAAATGACAGTTAACAGTTAACTGTTAACTGTTAACTGTTAACAATCTATAGACAAGCCTCTTACCTACCGCAACTTAACAGCAGTGCCAACAGCAGTAATCAACAACAAAGCACCGGAACTATCTATATTAATTGTCCCCGTGTCAATTTCAACACCGATCACAGCATTAGCTCCGAGCCGCTTGGCCCGTTGTTCCAACTCAGCCAGTGCATCTTGTTGCCCTTTCCTAAATACCTCTTCATAGCTGCCAGTCCGGCCGCCAATAATATCGCGAATTCCTGCAAAGAAGTCCCGCAGGGCGTTAGTTCCATAGACTACCTCAGCGGTGACAATCCCCAAGTAGGTATGAACCTCTGCACCGTGAATGATATCAGTTGTTGTTACAATCATCCTTTGTTATCCTCAAACACAAAAATCTTGAGCTGATGGAACTCTGTAGAGGAACTACATCTTGCAACTCCAAGATTCCAGATCGGTCACACACCAATTTCAACAACCTTTAGAACAGCATGGCCGTGTACAAACAAACTCTATTGGCAGTCAGTACCTTGTTGGCGCTAGTTTTCACCACAGCAACGCCACCAGTTGTCCTTGCTGCTGAAATATTAGTTCAAGCTAATCCTCAAATAGCTCAAAATCTCGACGAACTCCTCCGCAAAGGGCGCGAATTAGTTGACTCTGGACAAATTGCTCAAGCGATCGCACTTTATCAGCAAGCCGCCCGCTTAGATACGAAAAACCCGCGCATCTTCTCCGGTATTGGCTATTTAGAGGCTCGCCAGGGTAATTTCCAAGCAGCGGCAGAATTTTATCAACAAGCGATCGCGCTTGACCCCAATAACGCCGATTTTCAGTACGGCTTAGGCTTCACTCTGGCTCATTTAGAAAATTACCCCGCCGCCGCCACCGCCTACCGCCGCGCTACCCAACTGGATGCCAAAAACATCAACGCCTACCTCGGCCTCGGTGTCGCCTTATTCCAGCAGCAAGACTACAACGGAGCTTTTCGAGCCTACCAACAGGCGATCGCTCTCGATCCTAAAAACTCGCAAGCCTATTCCTCACTGGGTATGGTATTGCTTCAGCAGAGGCGCTATCCCAACGCCGTGCAGGTACTCCAACAAGCTGCTCAACTCGCTCCCAAGCAAGCAGGAGTGCAGCTTAAACTGGGGACAGCATTGCTCCGCAACGGTAATACCTCTGAAGGTATAGCAGCTTTTGAACAAGCAGCCAAATTGGAACCTCGCAATGCTGACGTGCAGTTTGAGGTAGGAACGCTATTGAAGGCTCAGAATGATATGGAAGGGGCATTAGCAGCTTATCAGCGAGCAGTGCTGGCAAAACCACGTTTAATCGAAGCACACGCAGCTATTGGAGAGATTCAACTGGAAAAAGAAGATTATTTTTCAGCAATTCTTACCTTTCGCCGCGTGATTAATTTAGATCCAGAAAATGCGAACGCTTACTATAATTTGGGCATTGGACTCTTAGCGCAGCAACGGAAATCTGAGGCGATCGCAGCTTTTGAGCAAGCTCGCGACCTATACAAGCAACAAAGGAAAACTGAGGAACTAGAAAAAACTGAGGAAATATTGCAAGAACTCAAATAGGCTAATGGTTAATGGCTAATTGGTAGTGTAACCTACATTCCGCAACCTTAGCGGAATGTAAGGTATTGGCATAAAGAGGGAAATCCGAAGCCAAGGCGATCGCGCTTAGTCTTTGTACTCAGATAAAAAAATTGGAGTTAATCGTTCCTCGATTTCAAGAATATAGGCTGCTAACCCCGTATCAACACCTCTTTTTCGTAGATGTTCCAGAGGGGTTTCTTCCCAACACTGCTGTTCGCGTTCCATCTTGCCCCCTGTTACCATTTCCACAACTACTTTAGAATTTCTAATTCTCTCTGGTTCTTCCCCTGAATTAGATCGTAATCTGTGTGACTCTTTACAAGGGTCAAAGCTCAATTTAGTTGTTATATCTTTTAAAACTTGCTCTTCCTCTTGATTAGATGAAATAAACCCATTCAAAACCCACGCTTCGCGTTTGGGGTTGGCTGTACCAATTACAATTTCTAATTGAGGTTGTCCCTTAATGTGTTCTAAACGCGCTTGCTCAATACCTGTTCTTCGCTCCGGTTGATTGTCTAAATCGCGAATAAAAATAACCGCTTTAATCCGTCGTTTTTTTTGAAGAAGTCGTACTAAATTCAGAATCTTTATGCTGGCTGCACCATCAGCTTTTAGTGGCTCACCTTGACTATGACCTCTAAATCTGGGGAGATGAAACCCCGATCTTTTAGCAGAATCAATAATCGCATTAATATCTCTCCAACAGGAATGCTCTGTATATTCTTCTAAACCACTCCAACGAAATAAATCTTTAAGTAGTTCAGGCTCTAACCAATCTACTTTCTCCACTAAAACCCGCTCAACTAATTTAGTAGCGGTTCGTGCATCTGCGCTACTTTCTACAATCACAACCAACTCAATCATTTATTTCTCCTGCAACCACCCAATCTTCCCCCTCAGCATCCCAAAACTCGCCAGTGGTTAAAGTTTGTTTTGCCCATTCTACATCAGGATGTTCATTCAACCGTTTAGAACGAGTAAAACCTGATTTCGTGTTACTTAATACATGGACTTGAGAAGGATTTAGCTCATCCACAATATACGGAGAATGGGTAGAAAAAATAATCTGTAGATTAGGATTAGCTTGAATAATTTCCTTAAAAACAGTCATCAAGTCTCGTTGTGCTTTGGGATGAAGCCCCTGCTCAATATCATCTAATAACACTAAATTTGGTTGTTTAGGATTCATCAGGACAGTCAATAATCCGAGAGTGAGCATAGTTCCTTCACTAATAGCATGGGATGGAATTCGCTCACCCGTATTCATATCTAGGACAACTTCTTGCCCGATCATCTCTTGACTTTCTTCGTAGAAGATGGATTTTCCATCAACTTCAATCGATCGTTGACGATTAATTGGAACCTTCGCTCGTCTTACCCCTATCTTCCTTACACCTGGTACAATCCGTTGCAACATTTCCTGTAAGGTTTGGAATTTTTCTGGAGCCTCTGCACGAATATAGTCCAAGGTGGGTGCTAACAATGAGCTATCAAAATCTAGTCGGGGTTCAATTTCATCGCTATAAGCTGCTTTGGTTAAATCGCTGGCTACTAACTTAAGATGAACTGCATATCTCAAGGATTTAATTATGGGATAGATTATGGGATAGGGAACTTTGCTTAATGAGCTTGACTCTCCTTCTACCTTTCCATTATCTTGATCTGCTTTCCATGATGCTGTAGGCAACCAACCCAAAAAGTCTTCTTCCCATTCATAGGAAGCTTCCCAATTTTTACGAGTGGCATACTCCCAGAAACCACTTCCGGTAACGGACATCTTAGATTGTCCAATTGTTGTAATAAATTCAGGCGATCTTTCATTTTGAAAAACATTTTTCACATCAGAATTAGTAAGCATACTAAGATAATGTATTGCTTGCAAAACTGATGTTTTCCCAGAACTATTCTGCCCTACGAGTGCGTGGAGGCGCGAACTATCTAAATTAAGTTCTGTAGATTTATGACTTTTGAAGTTAACAAGTTTTACCTTTTCTAACATTTGATTGCTAACATCCTTCTATAAGGTTAGACCGCCGATATTGTACAATATTTAACAAAATGCAACTACTATCAGTATCTCTTTTTTCTCTTACAAAAATTAGACGATATAAATTATAGCACAATTTCTACCCTCCTTACTATCTAAGGCCACAATTTTTACTCACTATAGGAGTCACCAAGACTATTAGACATAAACTTTCTCTATCTCACTGGCCCGTTCAACTCAAGAGCAAAAGCCTACAGTTAAGATATCTCTTACCAAATTAGCAATTAGCAATTAGCAATTAGCAATTAGCAATTAGCCATTAACCTTATTTTTCCCAATAACCCGATAAACATCTACAGTTTGATGCTTACCCTTCAAAGCTAAAGGCCCCCAGTGTTCTACCAAAAACTCTCCCCGAATGTGAGTTAAAGTTTGATGAGCAATTAAAACCCGACAAGTACCGCATTGGCGCTCTTTTTCACAGCTTTCCAGCCGAGAAGCAATATTAACACTGTCTCCCAAAAGCCCATATTCCGAGCGCTCCTTTCCTCCCAAACTACCAGCAACTATTGGCCCAGTGAAAATCCCAACTCGCATTTCAATCACTGGTAAACCTCGCTGTTGCCAATCCTGATTGAGTACCTCCAAGCGATCGCCCATTGTTAAACCGCAAGAAACGGCGGCCCTAGCATCTGCTGCGATCTCGTTGGGTGTCGTGCGAGGAATGGGGACACCAAATGCTGCCATAATACCGTCGCCTGTAAACTTATTAATAATGCCGTGATGACTTTGTACTGCTTCGGTCAAAACACTCAGATATTCATTCAGCCATTCCATCAACTTTTCTGGTGGCATTTGTTCGGAAATCGTGCTGAAATCTTTAATATCAGTAAATAGCATAGTCGCTACCAACTTTTGCCCCGGCAATTTACCATCTTCAATCAGGCGATCGCGACTTTTCCACAATACCGCCGCCACTTCTGGCGAAGTATTCTGCCCCAACAACCGCATCACAGTTTTTTGCTGCTGCTGCACCTGATGGGCTCGATAAGCTACCACAGTCGCACTTGTACAAATCAAAGCCAAAGCAGGAGTAGCTACGGGTACCCATTTATAGTCAATAAATAGTGCCAAACCCATACCACAGAGGATACCTAGCAGCGTTGGGCAACCTAGGGCAAAGACCAGAGGATGGCGGCTACACCATGCTAAAGCACTCCCGATCAAAGCCCAAGAGCCAATCCACAACATCTCTACCCATTCCGGCCAAAACTTGAACAAAGGGCGATCGCCTAAAACTGCATCCAAAATTTGGCTAACCATTTGAGCGTGAACCAGTACCCCCGGCATTTTCGGGCTTGTGAGCTTAGCAGGACTATAGGGCGTTAAAAACACATCTCTACTACTGGGGGCTGTAGTGCCAATTAGTACAATTTTGCCTTTCACCAATTTGGGATCGACCTGCCCATACAATAGCTGGGAGATGTTGATTTGTTGTGCTCCAGAGTCGTGAGAGCGATAGTTAAGTAGAATTTGATATCCTTTCTCGTCAATATTTTCATACCCTCCAGAATTAGCCTTTAAAGGCAGAAAACTTGCTTTCCCCCAATAGATCAGATCTTTATTATCCGGGTCGTTTTGGGGAATGATGTTCCGAGCAGAGAGATAACTCATCGCCAGCCGTAAGGAAAATGAGAAGTCTTTTCCACCAAACATTAAATTACGGCGTACAGTACCGTCGGGGTCAAGTACAATGTCGTTAATACCGATGCGTTCTGGAGGTACTCCAGGGGGTGCTGGAATTCCCAAAGATGGATCGTCACCGAGATTTTTAATCGCGATGATTTTCGGAGACTTAAGGATGGCTGTGAGTCGCTTGTTTCCAGGTTCGTAGGGGATCTCTCGGTACAAATCCATACCAATAACTTCCGGTTGAAACTGGGATAATTTTTCCAACACTCGGGCGATGACTTCATCGGAAAGGGGCAGTCGATTGAAAACTTTTTTATCATCCTCGGTGATGGTGATTACTAACAGGCGCGGGTCTGGCCCCTGGTCGGGGTCAAGCCGTACCATTGAGTCGAAAACCATCAATTCTAAGGTTTGGAAGCCTCCAATCTGACGCAGTGCGAATACAAAACCCGTCACCACTACAGTTGCGATCGCCACTGCATATAGCCCTGTGAAGTCTGGCCATTTTTTAATCAACCGGGGAAACTTTATTTTCACGATCGCCCTGGATATGAAACAAAACCCTACTGATGCTGACGATCGGCTTGGGTTTCTCGTTACGGCGCAGCGCAAGCCTGCAATTAACAATTAAAAAATAAAAATGAACTCTCACCCATTTTAATTTTTAATTATTAATTTTTAATTTCCCTTTCTATTAGTCATTGCCCGGATTTTTGCCCTGTTAATCGTTTAATGCTCTCTAAAGCCGTGCTTTCCCCTACTTTGTCCCCCGTGTCTTGGGCGATCTGCAAGGCTCGCTGATAGGATTCTAAGGCTTTAGGGGACTGACCGAGGCTTTCGTAAATGGCACCCATGTTGTTGAGCAAGCGTCCGACGCTGGTTTTGTCGCCAATCGCTTCTAGCATCACTATAGCCTGTTGGAAATAGATCAGAGCTTGAGAATCTTTACCGAGTTTGCGATAGGTCAGCCCCATG
This sequence comes from Kamptonema animale CS-326, assembly GCF_028330895.1. Classification (NCBI taxonomy): domain Bacteria; kingdom Bacillati; phylum Cyanobacteriota; class Cyanophyceae; order Oscillatoriales; family Microcoleaceae; genus Kamptonema; species Kamptonema animale. Next base: position 10,825 of record NZ_JAQMUA010000490.1, read on the forward strand.
TTGTTTAAAAGCCGTCCGACACCTGCGCGATCGCCAATTTCCCGACGAATTGCTAAAGCTTGTTGGTAAAATTCTAAGGCTCTGGAATACTGACCCATGTTGTAATAAATGCCGCCCATGTTGTTGAGGGTGCGGCCTAAGTCGCGGCGATCGCCAACTTCTGTGCGAATTGTCCGCGCTTGCTGGTAAAACTCTAGGGCTTTGGGGTATTGACCTTGGTCGCCGTAAACTGCTGCTATGTTGTGGAGAGATTCTCCCTCTCCAGGGCGATCGTCCTCAGCTTTCGCTAGCTGCAAAGCTTGTTGATGCAGTTGCATCGCTACAGAAAGTTTATCCCCAGCGCGGTTAACCACGCCGATTAGATTCAGGGTATGACCAGTGTTGCGGCGATCGCCTATTTCCCGATTTATGACCAAAGCTTGCTGCAAAACTTCTAGTGCTTTGTCATATTCCCCCATGTCAGTGTAAACTTCACCGATACTATTGAGGGTTGCTCCCACACCTTTCTTGTCGCCTAGTTGCTGGCGGATTGCCAAAGCTTGTTGATAAGTTTCCACCGCATTTTGAAATTCACCTTTGCGGTATTGCTCAGCACCCTTTTGAGAAAGTTGGTTTGCTTCTGTTTTGCGGTCTGTGGCGGCGATGAGACTAGCATCCCCTGGAATTGGCGCAAAGGCGATCGCGCTCGATCTTTCCCCTACATTCAGTGCAGGTGAGATGGCGATCGCAATAGCTGCGAGATAACGGAAGTGGTGATGGCAATACACCAAGTGAATCCTCCTTTAGCAAGATGTAAATTTTACGATTGAGTCTTGTGCCAATTTCTACATCTTTCGACTGAGAACAACCGGGAATGTCAGGTTGACACTCCCACCCCTGAAGGGGATGGGATTCTTAAGAGATTTCGCCCTTAATATCCCAGAGAGACAATTGCTTGTACTCTGGGTTCTCGCCCACACGCCGTTTGCCATTTAAAGGCAGCGTGTTAACTGACGAGCGTTCATACAATTTAACCTCAAAGAGATTCAATTGTACTGGTTCCGACGAGTCCCGCCGTACCATTTTTGGTTTAATCATTTTGACAATATTTAACCCGTAGGCTTCTATTGCCTTAACTTTTACATTCCTTGCAGCTTGTACATTTGCATCATCAATATGTCCGCAATTAGTGCAAATAAACTTTTCACCATTGCGACTGTTTTTGTCGATGTGCTTACATTTACTACAAGTCTGACTGGTATATTTGGGATTAACTTTATACAATTTCTTGCCTGACTTCACAGCCAAATATTCAAGTTTTTGAGTTAAGCCATACCAACTTGCATCAGCAATAGAACGATTCAATCCACGCTTTGCCGATTGACCGTTAGAGAGAAATCTACCAGATTCAGACTTGACGGGTTTACACCGTTTCATCATGTTTTTAACTTGTAAATCTTCAACGGCAACAGCATCACTTCTTTCGAGAATGCGTTTAGCAACATTCCACTGATAAGATTCTCGTCGCTGTTGAATTTTATTATATAATTTGCTCACTTTGAGTTGAGCTTTGCTACGATTTTTGCTTCCCTTTTGCTTACGACTAACGCGATTTTGCCTAATTCGCATTAACCGTTTAGTCTTTTTATTGGTAGCAAAATGCGGGTTGTCAATAGCACTGCCATCAGATAAATAAACTAACTTGCCCAACCCCAGATCGCAACCAGTAATAGTTTTGATTTCATTATCTGGAATTACTGGGAAATCTGGAATATCTTTGTTTTCGATTCTGACTGAAACGTACCATCCATCAGACTTCTGTCTAACCGTTACCGTCTTAATTTCAAATGCCTCTGGAATAGAACGCGAGTCGTAAAACCGCATCCATCCAATTTTAGGCAAATATATTTTATTGCCTTTAATCTTTACTCTTCCGGGTTTGTAACTAAACGATTTAAAGTCGTGACGGCGCTTGAACTTAGGAAACCCTGCACCCTTAAAAAACTTATTGAATGATTCATTGACTCTGGCAGGAATCGACTGCAAAACTCCGATATCAATGCTTTGATACCAAGGTCTTGCCTCTTTCAATTCTTGCAGATTTGCATCTTGCATTAAAGATGCTGTGCGCTTAGGGGACGTATCTTTGTTTCCATCTTTCTTGGCTTTACCGCCGCCATCTTTCCAGGGATTAGCCAATTGCGTTCCCTTGACTAAACTGCAACTTAAAGGCGTAATTTCAACTTGTGTTTTTAAATCGCAATAGTTGCCCATAAGAAATTGCTGATGCCAACCATCAATTCGGTCTCTTAGAGACCAATTGTAAGTGGCTCGCAACATATTGAGCCAGTCGGATAATTTATCGGACTGCTGGTTAGTGGGGCGCAACTTGTATTTATAACTTAAAATCAAATTTAATCACCTCCTAAAGTCATCATACAATATCTTAAAAATATCCCCTCTCTTTGGACTAGAAGTTATTTTTGCGGTACAGTTGGTAACGCCTCTGAAGAAACTGTTAAAAAATATATTGAAAACCAGAAAACTTGAATGCGGCCGCATCCTTAGCGCCTATCCCGACCCCTGAAGGGGCGATGCTTGCGGCGCGACCAAATTCTGTCAGCTTAAATGCGCCCTAGCAAAACAAGCAATTACTCAAACATTCCAGGGAAACTCTAGGAATGAATGCCCTATAGTATATAGTATTTTTGGGTAATTTCTGCTTAAATCCTGAGTTAATCAAAGATATGGACGATAACACTTGGAAAAACGATTGCAACTGGTTAGAGTCTATAATCCGCAATTCTGCTCCTTTCTCTGACGGGTGGACAAAGGCACGGATCGTACAGCTAGCTTATCCCGCTTCCCCTGGCGCTGCCACTCCAACTACTGAGGAAATCGTCGCTAGATTGCGATCGCTGTGCGATTTGAAGCAGTATCCCATGTTTGCCGAAAAGGTGGATGCAGATTATGTAATTAACACTCTCAACCGTTGGCATAATCGCCAATTTACTCAAGCTTTCAGTCGCAATTTCGAGATTTACGCCGATTGCAATCATCCTAATGTATTCTTAGTCAGCAGCACTGCTAGCACTTCTCTAAATATAGACCGAGAACTGCCACCAAAGCGTTTCCGACCTCTATTTAATGTTGATGAATTAGCTCAGATCGTATTGTCTTCTGGATGCGAACGCTTAACGATGCGAATTCACGGCTATGCTACTCCTGGGTCTATTTTCTATAATAATTTTATTGATGAAGCCGACTCATTAACTCTCAAAGATCCGATTAAAAATATCGCTACTTTGGAAGAAAATCATTTTTATATTGGCTATCACTGGCCGAGCGAAAAACCGCTTGTCAGTCCCGGATTGTGGGCTGACTATCGCTATAATTGGGGAATCATCCTCAAGTTTTTGATTGTCCTCGGTGTTTTAACATTTATTTCTGGTTCTCTGTTATATTTGTTCCTTAAACTGTTAGTAGTACCTCTACTTTTATCTTTTAGTTACTTCCCAGAATTAGCTAACTTTTGGCAATGGCTAAAGTTTCGCGAGACAGCAGAATTGGCAGTACAATGGCATTGGATTATTGTCACCGTATTTATACTCTCTCTGTTAGTGGTACAGATGATGCGGATCATTGTTTATCAGCGCGATCGCTATCGGGCCATTCACTACGGAGCTCCCGATTTTTCTGAATTCTTTTGGCGGCTGGATCGAGCATTGGGAATAGATGAAAATCAACCAGTCAAGGCTAAATTTTCTAATCAATCGGGGAAGGGGGAAGCGGAAAGTGAGGACAACAAACAAGTTAAAGCAGCCAAGACTAACTCTAGAATTGCTGTCAATTTAATGGGACACAGTTTAGGTGCTTTGGTAGTGGTCAATTCCTTACGGATTTTGTCTGATAGATTTGGTAAAGATGATATTGATGTAGATGACAAGCGAGAGATTGGAGATTATTTAATATTAGAAAAGTTAATTATGTCTGCACCAGATATCCCTTTAGAGTTTTTGCGGGAAGGACGTAATAATTATGTGCGTTCAGCTATTCTTCGTTGCCAGAAAATTTATTTATTTTCCAGCGATCGCGATATTGTTCTTCGCTATCTTTCTACTCTAGCTAACTGGTGGGTTGAACCCAGTTTAGAAATGTCTGGTTTGCGGTTAGGAAATATTTATCTAAAAGAAGTAAATAAAGGATCGAAACCAGTAAATAAATCGGAAGATACGACGAAAAGTTATGTGCCTTACATTCGCATTATGGTTCGTTCTCAACTAGCAGCTAACCCCACTTCTGCTTATGAGTTATTTGAAAAATTCAACTATATCGATTGTTCAGAAATGAGAGGAGTCAATAGCGTAAAATTGCCTTTAAACAAGTTTACAGGTCTCGCAATTGATTTGATTAATATCGTTTCTTTCTTATTCGGTAAAATCGATGCTCATGGAGGATATTTTTGGACTGAAACTCCCAGTTTTGCTATAGTTAAATTTTTGCTGACAAATCAGCACATTTCTGAGGAAGAGATGGAAGCTGGAATTAATAGTTTGATTGGCAATTCTATCCGCTTTTGGCCGAGTCAGCCATTGCTTTGTAAGAAGTGATTGGTAATTGGTAATTGGTAATTGGTAATTGGTAATTGATAATTGATAATTGATAATTAGTAATTGGGATACACAGATTTTACAGATTCCTCTGATTTCACAGACTAAATAATCATCAGTTTAACTAATCCGTGTAATCCGTGTAATCGGTAAAATCCGTGTTCATAATTGGTGATTGATAATTGTAACGCCGCCATCTTGGCGGTAAAGTCACCGCTAAGATGGCGGCGTTACGGATATTTTAGTAATTATTATAAAGGTAACTTGTTGCACTTTAGCTCTCAATCATAGGTGCTGTAGCGCTAAAGTGCAAACATATCTGGCAATTGCCATAATCGCGTTTAACGGACTACTGTTAACCGATCCGTAAATTGGTTTGTTATTGCTTTCTTCTCATCAGTCAGGACTTCCAAAATTAAGGGGATTTTACTCAAAGCAGAAATTACAGCAAAATTTTTACTTAAAGGAAGTGAAACTTTCTCTCCACTTCTTAAGATGATATCTTGTTTGTCAATAGTTATCCAAGCGGTTCCTGACAAAACTTGCACATCTCGGTAGGCTTTTGGTAGCCTGAATACTTGATTATTTTCAAGTTTAATAGCGGTAAATTGGGAATTGCGTTCAAACATAGCCGTAAACTCCCTTAATCTGTTTGAGTTGTAGGAAAAATTGACGCGATAATTTAGCAGAGAGATAGCAATCTAAAGTAACGTCAATTAGATAACTTCAGTATTTTGTATGTCATGACGCTGCTTTCGCTAAAGCGCAACAACGTACCTATATCTCTACTTTCATCTATGACTGTCCATCTGCAAAGGTACAGATTTTTCAAGTTTTACTAGAACAGTTGCCATAGTATGTAACTGTTCTAGTCAAATTTCATCAATCTGTACTAGCTAAGAACATTCTTATCAATGCTAGCTACAGATAGTTGCTCAGAAATATTGCTGGTACAATTGCCAAAAAAGCGCGATTACCCTAAACTATTTGTAGTAATGTTGCTCAATCCAAACTCGCATTTCATCTTCAGTGACCGCAGATGTAGAGCGACCTGTAGCCGGATCGTAAGCGTGCCATAAGGTATTGCCCAACCGATCTGATGTTTGCCAAAGTCTGAGTTCATCGCGGCAGATAGCGGCTGCAAGTAAAGACTCAAAAATGTGCTTTAGTAGGGATAATAAAGGTGGCTGTTTGGTTTGAGACTCTTTCCCCGGAATTGACGTAACTTTTAGCTTTTCTGGGTCTAGCCACTTCTCATAGGTTTGCATAGCAGCACTCCTCAAGTGCGAGACTGTATTCGTTGTTTTCTCTGTTAAACTCACTTTAACAAGTTATAAATAGATATTCAAAGCATGGCTTGAATAGCTTACATGAATAAAATCGATAGATAGATTTTCCCATCCCCAGTCCTCCCTCGATCGCAATCTAGTAGGACTTACGTAAAACTGTTGGTAACGCCGCCTTCTGGGTGGTTTATTTACCCCGCAGAGGGAGGCGTTACGTAAGTAATACGTAAGTCATAATCTAGGCAAAACTGACACAAAGTAGATGAAAGAAATTAATACGCGCAAAATGAAAATCTCGCAGTTACACGCCTTGGTTGCAGTAGCTGACTGCGGCAATTTTAGTGATGCTGCTTTGTCTCTAGAATTGTCGCAGTCCGCAGTCAGCCATGCGATCGCGAGTTTAGAAGAAGAATTAGGCGTGCCCCTATTTCACCGAGGCCGTCACGGTGCTCACCTAACGCCAGTAGGAGAGAGAATTCTCGCTCACGGTCGCGAAATTCTGCAATCCTTAGAGATGATGGTCAAGGAAGCTTCCCTAGAAAGAGGTTTGCAGGGGGGATTAGTGCGAATTGCCTCTTTTCGTAGCGTGGCGACTCACGTACTCCCCGGAGTGATTGCCAACTTCCGCCGCCGTTTCCCCAAAATTGCGGTCAGCATTACGGAAATTCCCCATACTCAGGGTGTGGAACAAGCTGTGCGATCGCGCCGCGCGGATATTGGTATTGTTACTATTCCCACTTGCGATGAATTTGAAACTAGGGAACTTTTGCGCGATGAATACATTGTGTTGTTACCGCCGAATGCCAAATTAAAAGGTAATAAATTTACCTGGGAAGATTTAGCTAGTTTCCCCTTAATTTTAGAACCGCCGGACTATAGCTGTTCTTGGCCGATTCGCAATTACTTGACGGCTGCGGAATTGCTTGTAGATATCGCTTACGAACTTAGCGAAGACTCAACAATTCTCAGCATGGTTGTCCAAGGTTTGGGTGTAGCAATTCTCCCGCGTTTGGCTGCGGAACCGATACCGGAAGGGGTACAGGTGTACAGTTTGCCAGTTCCTCTGGAAAGGATAATTGGGGTAGCTGTTTTGAAAGATGCGCTGTTAGTACCGGCGGTGTTTGCGTTTTTGGATACGCTTAAAGGTGCGCCTGAGCTCGTTGCCGCAAGATAAATTCTGCGATCGCTAAATCCATTGGCGTTGTCACCTTCAAATTGGTCTCCTCTCCCTGAACAATTTGGACTGGCAAACCGCATTTTTCAAACAAAGCCGCATCGTCTGTGACTTCCCATCCCAATTGACGGCCTTTGGTATGACAATCTTTCAATAATTCCACCTTAAATCCTTGAGGAGTTTGGGCCGCCCAAAGTTGGCTGCGATCGGGGGTATCCTTAACTAAACCAGTTTCATCAGTAACTTTAATCGTGTCCTTAACTGGGACAGCCGCAATTAAACCCGGAAACTGAAACAACGCCTCAGCGCAGCGATTAAACAAATCTGGCGTGGCCAGACACCTCGCGCCGTCGTGAATCAAAACTTGCTCTGCTGTGGCTGGAAGCGCCTGCAAACCGTTGTAAACTGACTCTTGGCGAGTGGCACCTCCATGAATCAGTAGGACTGGCTTAGTCAGAGGGAAATTGGCCAGGATTTCTTGAAAGTCAGGAAAATCTGCTGGTTGGCCCATAATCCCAATCCAGGTAATATGTTCCGAGGCTTCAGCGACTTCGAGAGTCCAAGCCAGTAAGGATTTGCCCAATAATCGTAGCAGCAACTTATTGCGATCGCTGCCCATCCGCCGGCCACTGCCTGCGGCGGGAATTAATAAATGCACGATGACTCCTTGATTGTAGTTTGTTAACTAAGTAAATCTATTTTTTATTCAATTTGTGTCCTTACCAAAGCCCGAAAAGCTTTCATTGTTTTATTTCTTCCCTCAATTTTACTTTGTTCTAAATACTGAGCGATCGCTCGATCCAGCAATGGCAACCCTTGAAAATGAGGACTTTCACTAACCTGTACGTATCGCCCTGCTTGCAGCACGTTGATTTCTAATTTCTTCCCATTAAATCGCCACAGTTCTCCGACTCCTAATGCTTGATAATTATTAAACCTCGTGCGAGAAGTAATGTCAATTTCAATTGCTAAATCTGGAGGCGGATCTACAGTTAAATCAATACGTTTTTTTCCTCGAACGGCTGCCTCATTTTCAATATAAAAACAGTCATCGGCTTCTAGTCCCTGTAACATATTTTGACTTTTAAACGTGGTCGAACCCAGACTGCGAAATTCTATCTCATATTCTTCCAATATGGCTTTTACAAAGTCAGCAATCATTACTTTATCATCTTCATGTTCCGGTAAGGGCACCATAATTTCTAATACTCCCTGACTATAATTAATCCGCGTCCCCCGTTTTTCAGCATACTCCTCTAACAGTTGTTCGTACATTTGCCAACTGACATCGGTCATCAGAAGTTGCTGACCAGGGGAGACGATGATTTGTTGAAGTTGGACTTGCATAGTTTCCTCCTGTAGAGTTAGGGATTCACCGCTGAATTATTTCAGCTAATCGAGTTTAGGGCTGTTTCATTCTCAGGAAATTAAGGCTTTGTAGGGTAGCGCCCCAAGGCTACCCCAAGGCTACCCCAAGGCTGTTTCATTATCTTGTGGGTTCAATCCCTCGCTCTGCTCGGTTGCCCCGTAAGGGTTTGGGGGCAGGTACGGGGGCAGTGCCCTACACAAACCGGCCTTTCGATCTGAGAATGAAACAGCCCTGCCTTATAATCCTGATTTGATAAGTATTTCTTCCTTTAGAATATCGGTTAGTAAGCTCAAGTGACTAATATGCGAATTGTTGCCCTTATTCCTGGTGGAATTGGCGATCAAATTTTGTTTTTCCCCACCCTGGATGGATTAAAACAACTTTATCCGAATACTCAGATTGACGCGATCGTGGAACCAAGGGCCAAAGGTGCCTACCGTGTCTGCAAGTCTGTCAAAGAAGTTATCCCATTCGATTTTAAAGACAGCAATGCTTTAGCTGACTGGGGAAACTTGCTGGGTATTATCCGCGATCGCGAATACGAAGCTGCGATCTCCCTGGGACAGCGCTGGAGTGTCGGACTCCTGCTATGGTTGACTGGTATTAACAAGCGAGTTGGCTATGCTGGCGGCGGTTCTATTTTCCTGACGGACGCGATACCGCTAAAAACTGAGCAGTATGCTGCGGAAATGTATCACGATTTACTCCAAGGCTTTGATATTAATACGCCCTGTCCGCCCCTGGCAATTAATGTCCCCAAGCAAGACATACAATGGGCTGAAGCGGAACAGCAGCGTTTAGGGATTAAAGATAGCGGTTACGTTTTGATTCACGGCGGTTCTAGTCAGTTGGCTTTGTCTAAGGGGATTGACAAAATTTACCCTGTGGACAAATGGCAGCAGATTATTCAAGATTTACAACAGCGACAGCCTAATTTGCCTGTGGTGGTGGTTAAGGGGCCGGAGGATGCAGCTTTTGTGGACAAATTAGTGGAGTCTTGTCCGCAGGTGTTGGCGATCGCGCCTGATGATATTGGTAAGTTGGCCGCTGCGATCGCTGCTGCTAATTTGATGCTATGTACTGACAGTGCGCCGATGCACTTAGCGGTAGCAGTTCAGACTTATACGATCGCCTTGTTTGGCCCTACTGACCCAGCGAAGTTATTGCCAAAGAGCGATCGTTTTATTGGCCTTAAATCACCTACCGGTAAAATGGCTGACATTTCACCTCAAGACGTTCTCAAAAAAGTCTGGGGAGGGTAATTGTTAATGGTTAACAGTTAACGGTTAACTGTTAACGGTTAACAGTTAACGGTTAACTTAATAAATAAACACTTCTATAACTTGTAGGGTGGGCGCTCGCCGACTAATCTCTTAAGCTATCATCTACAAATTTTTTCCGGCGAGCGCCCACCTTACGTTTATACAATAGGCAAAGAAACTGAGTTTCTTAGAATAACTAATAACTAATAACCAACAACTAACAAACAACTAACAACTAACAACTTCAATGAAACAAGCAGTTTTTCTAGATAGAGATGGAGTATTAAATATTGAAGCTGGATATATTCACCGCATTGAAGATTTAAACTTAATTCCGGGAGTAGCTAAAGCAGTACGTCAATTAAATGACAGAGGAATATTTTGCTGTCTAGTTTCTAATCAGTCTGGGCCAGCCAGAGATTATTATCCAGTTAGCCATGTAGATGCACTCCATCAACGTCTCTGTAATTTGTTAGAAATAGAAGCAGGCGCAAAATTAGATGCTCTTTATTATTGTCCTTATTTGAGCCAACCAGAAGGCGGAATCAACCCCGAATTTACGCGCTGGACTACTTGGCGAAAACCGAATACGGGAATGTTAGTAGCAGCAGCTTGGGAACAGGATTTAGACTTGCAAAATAGTTTTATGGTGGGGGATAAAGCCACTGATGTTGATATGGCTCATAATGCTGGTTGCCAAGGGATTTTAGTGCAGACTGGATATGGTGAAAGTGTGCTCAGTGGGGAATATCAGCATCATACTAAACCGGATTTTATTGCAGCGGATTTAGCGGTAGCAGTTGAGTGGATTTTAGGGCGAATTGATGTTGATTAAACAAGAAAGCAAAAGTCTATCAACTCCATTAGTCCCCGTATAGTCCGCGTAGGTGTTCACTGAGCTTGTCGAAGTGCGGACTTAGTTTGTGTAGCCGCGATTTCAATCGCTGGGATATTTTGTAATAAGTCCATTAAAGGTGTGGAATATACTCAATTCTATCTTGATATTCATTTTCAAAAGATGCCCCTGCAATTTCCCTTAAATTCTCAATTACTCTACCGATATTTGCCTTAAAGCGAATTGCAATAATCCCTGGAACGTGACGATTTTGTGCTATGTGTTCAGCTAAATGTACTGGCATAGAACGGCGGTTATTAGTCACAAGAACAAAATTATTTTCTTCACACCAGCACAATATTTCAGGATCTTGAGTGCCTTTAGGCGGGACACCCAAATCACCTACCATCAAGACAATTAAATCTGGTTGATGATATAAAAGCTGCGCCCGATATTCAGGAGACATATTTTCATCTATCAGGTATTTAATTGTCATAGACTAACTTTTTCTTGTTGTGATTCTGCGATTTTTTGTGCTTTTAATTCTCGCATTCTCAGCACAAAAGGTGACGGATTTTTATCATACTCTGCTTCTGCTTTGAGGCAATATGCTACCCAATCTCCTACATACTTGCCTACTGTTTCCTGATTTTCCAAATAATACAGGATTGTTGCATAAACTTGAGCAAGCGTGACAGTGCGAAACTGTTTGGCTATTTCTTCAGGAGGTTTGCCATTGTGGATGTATTCAGAGAGTATATGTTCAATCCCAACTCGCGTTCCTTTAACCCGGATATCTTCGGGACTAAGAAAGTCGAAATAGTCTTCTGGCTGCATAATTTTTATCCTCAATTTTACTAATTATAGTAAGAGGTTCAAGTTTATTCTAGTTTTGATAATCATTAAATTAGCAGGTACGCGATCGCATCTACATTCCTAAATCCCTGAAAGTTTGTTACAAAGTAGAAGTAGCACTTAGGACACGGCGACTTCACCCAGTCTATCCCAATTCACCCGATTGGGTGAGTCAAAGGTAGGAAGTGCGATCGCGACCCTCAGCCATAACCTGATAAAATCAAAATCAACAGGAATTTGTCAATTGAACGTTTTTAGCACCCTTGACCCCCAACGAAGGCGTAGCCTGCAAATGTTATTCATTGCAGGTCTATTATTTTGGTGTAGCTTAGGTTCCTTACTCCCAACTTTGCCTCTTTACGTCCAATATGTGGGCGGTACAAATCAGCAAATCGGCTTAGTTATGGGCGCTTTTGCCATCGGACTATTGCTATCACGACCCTGGTTGGGGCCGATGGCCGATACTAGGGGTAGAAAGCTGGTTTTACTTGTGGGTGCGTTAGTAGCAGAACTCGCGCCAATGGGTTATTTATTTGTGACATCAATCCCTTTGTTGCTAGTAATCCGGGCTTTTCATGGCATTAGTATTGCCGCTTTTAGCACTGGTTATAGCGCCTTGGTGACAGATTTATCCCCGGAAGGACGCAGGGGAGAATTAATTGGCTATATGAGTTTGATTACTCCGGTTGGTATCGCTATTGGGCCGGCTATGGGCGGATATTTACAAGCTTGGGTGGGTTATGCACCTCTATTTGTGATGTCTTCTAGTCTAGGAATGTTGGCTTTAATTTGCACTTACCAGGTTTGGGAACCTGGTTATATAGATACTTCCAAGATTAAGCAAAAATCTCAAATCAAAAGTCAAAAATCTAATGAGATTTTGTCTTATTTTCAAATGCTTTGGAACCCTCGCGTTCGCATTCCCGCTTTAGTTTTGATGTCCGTTGGTTTGGTATTTGGGGCTGTGAGTACATTTATGCCTTTGTTTTTACAACAGACAAAGGTAAATTTAAATCCAGGACTATTTTACTCGATGGCCGCGATCGCCAGTTTCGCCATCCGTTTACCCACCGGCAAAGCTTCCGATCGCTACGGTCGCGGCATCTTTATTAGTGGCGGCTTGGTCTGCTATGCTCTTTCTATGGTAGTTATGTGTACGGCCAATAGCAGCAATGCCTTTTTGCTAGCAGCCTTATTTGAAGGTATTGGTGGCGGAACAGTGGTTCCGATGATGGTAACGCTAATGGCGGACAGGTGCGAACCTCACGAACGAGGTCGTCTGTTCTCCTTGTGTGTGGGTGGGTTTGATTTGGGAATTGCGATCGCAGGCCCTATACTAGGCGTAGTCGCAGAATTTTTCGGCTATAGAAATATGTTCGCGATCGCCTGCATACTCGCTATCTTCGCTACAATCCTATTTATCACCAAATCCAGCAAAGATTTACCCCACTCTCTAAGGTTCTCCCTCGGTCAAGGTAAAGATGTCTACGCGCTGAAGAATTAAAAATTAAAAATGCAAAATTAAAAATGAAAAGAGAATTAAAATATTTTTCCCCATTTTTAATTTAAAAATGCAAAATTAAAAATGCAAAATTAAAATATCTTTCCCCATTTTTAATTTTTAATTTTTAATTTTTAATTTAAAACGGGCTTGGAGGGATTCGAACCCCCGACCTCATGGTCCGTAGCCATGCACTCTATCCACTAAGCTACAAGCCCTGGTTGATTTCAGATTTTGGATTGTTCAACCCAAAAGTCTTTTTCACACCAAAATTAATAATAACACAACTTCCAAAATGACGCAATACCTCCAGCAAAATTCTTCTAAATTGCCCACAGAGAGTCAACTAACTCATCTAGACGAACGCGGCGAAGCCCAAATGGTGGACGTTTCAGCCAAAGCCCCCACCCTCCGCCAAGCCGTAGCCGCCGCCCAGGTACGGATGTCACCGGAGACATTTGCCGCAATTCAAGCTGGCAATGCCCCCAAAGGCGATGTCTTGGGAACCGCAAGACTCGCTGGCATCATGGGGGCTAAGCAAACTGCACAATTGATTCCCCTCTGCCATCCCTTGCCCCTCCAAAAAATAGAAGTTCAGGTGATACCAGATGCCGAGTTACCGGGGTATCAAATTCGCGCTGAGGTCAAAACCAAGGCAGAAACAGGTGTGGAAATGGAAGCTTTGACGGCGGTTTCCGTGGCCGCGCTGACGTTGTACGATATGGCGAAGGCTTTGGAAAAGTCGATCCAGATAGAATCAATTCGATTGGTAAGTAAGACAGGTGGTAAATCGGGGGATTTTGTTAATAGTTAGGGCTTGCTGAATCAGTGCCCGGAGGTGATGCAGTCTGGGTTATGCGATCGCGGAGGGAGAGTATGGTGCAAGAAAAACAGGTAAAATAGGTCAAAAGCCTTGCATCACCC
>NZ_JAQMUA010000491.1:0-19471 GCF_028330895.1 Kamptonema animale CS-326
CGGTTAAAGTTACCGCCTAGAAGGCGGCGTTACAGATAATTTTGGGTAAGTCCTGTTAAGATTACTTCAGGGCTTACCAAGCTTAACTTTGTGAAAAAATTGTGTTAAATTAGCTGACAATGGTATATGATATATTATTGAATCAAATACCTTGTAAGTGCTTCACTTCGCAAGCGCTACACACAGCATTCGCCAACGTAATGACGGAAACTAACAACCAACAACCAACAACTAACAACTAACAACTAACTATTAACAACTAACAACCAACAACTAACAACTAACAATTAACACTTAACAACCAACAAAAAGTTATGATTGGAAAATCTACACTATTAGAGGCGATCGCAGGTAAGAATCGCGGTTTGCTAGCTACAGAGACTGATAAGCAAGCAATTTTGGCTGCGATCGCGCAACTCGAAGACTACAACCCCACTCCGCGTCCTGTAGAGGCTACTGAACTCTTAAATGGCGATTGGCGCTTACTATACACTACCAGTAACGGATTATTGGGATTTGATAAATTGCCCTTGATTAAATTGGGTCAAATCTATCAATCTATCCGCGCTAATGAAGCCAAAGTTTACAACATTGCTGAACTTTACGGGTTGCCTTTTGTGGAAGGAATAGTCAGTGTAGCTGCTAGATTTGAGGTAGTTTCAGAAAAGCGAGTGCAGGTCAAGTTTGAACGCTCAATAGTAGGTTTACAGCGATTAATTAACTATGAATCGCCGGCAGATTTCATCGCTCAAATTGAGGCAGGTAAAAAGTTTGTTGCTGCCGATTTTAAGTTAGATAGTCGAGAACAGCAGGGATGGTTAGATATTACTTATTTAGATAGCGATCTACGGATTGGGCGCGGGAATGAGGGGAGTGTATTTGTTTTGACTAAAGGCTAAAATTCTGGGGAGAATGACGGAAAAATTATTACAGCTCAATGGTACATTAAAATAAAAAAAGCATCTTTCTTATAAAAGAAAGACGCTGTTTAAAAGTTACAAACTTTTCAGGCAATTACCTCTACAAAAAAGTCAAACCGACAAATCACTTATCGGCAAACAGCACGATTATTAGCATTTCTCACAATCGTACCCACAGCACCATTAATCTGCACAGGATTACCCGTACTAACTCGGATCAAGCGAGGTTGTTTCTTCAAGCAAGCTCTAACAGATTCACCCCAAGCAGAAAGCGCTGCTGTATATTCCGATCTAATCCGGGGGACATCATCCGCAGTCAACCCTTGAGGAATTGCAGGGGGACGGAACTGATCCGTGAGCGGGTGATCTGTAGTTACAGTTGTATCAGTCGCAACATTGGTAATCACCGGAAAATCAAAGGCTTTTGGCAATGTTCTATCAGGTAGTTTACCTGGTAGCGCCTGATATTTCATCGAGCCACCCTTGTAGTCAAAATTTGATTGTGCCAAAGCTGGTAAGGGTATACTGGCTAATAGAACGGTGCAGCAACCCCAAAAGAATTTTGATTTCACAATACTCGTCTCCTCTTTATAGAATTTGCACGTTTGTATCTAGACCCAAAAAAGTCATCTACCTTCCATTGAAGAAGCGCCTGATACTTTTGAGCCTTTGAGGTCGATTCTAACCTACCTAAACTTATATCAGACATCCCCAGAAATTTTAAAACCAACTTCAACCCAAAACTGTAGAATCGCCTCAGTTGATCTTGAGATTCTATCATCCAAAACGATCGCACCATCAGGTTTTGGGATTGACAAGATTGATTTATTTCTACAAGATGTCCTTGGGAACCTTATCAAATTTTCTCCCAGATATCAAGCTTTGTGTACCCAGAGTTAGCGAAAAATAGCGATCGCAGTTAACTTACCGTTTAAGAGCCTGTGATTCTAGCTTGGCAAACAAGACACAATCCTTGTAAATTACCACTCTTGGCCTTCTCAAGCGACAATAGAGAGAACCGGCTTGGAAATTTGGTGATTGCAGTGGAAGACAGCACAGGCATAGATTTGTTAAGTACGATGATTCCCGCCGCTCCTGCGGGCTACAAATCAGGCTTTGCAGGCATTATCGGACGGCCTAACGTTGGTAAATCGACTTTGATGAATCAACTGGTGGGGCAGAAAATAGCGATTACTTCTCCAGTGGCTCAGACGACTCGCAACCGACTGCGGGGAATTCTGACAACGGAAGAAGCACAGATTATTTTTGTAGATACCCCTGGAATTCACAAACCACACCACCAACTAGGTAAGGTATTGGTTCACAATGCTCAACTAGCCATTCACTCCGTTGATGTGCTGCTGTTTGTGGTAGATGCTTCTGTACCCGCTGGCGGTGGCGATCGCTATATCGTCGATCTCCTAGTCAATACCCAAACCCCAGTTATCCTCGGCCTGAATAAATCCGACCAACAGCCCTCAGAGTCCCAAGCACAACTTGATAATACCTACACTCAGTTAATTGAAGCCAAACAGTGGCCGATAGTCAAATTTTCTGCCCTCACCGGCGAGGGAGTGGAAGCACTGCAACAAATATTAATCGAACACTTAGAGCCCGGCCCCTATTACTATCCCCCCGATTTGGTCACTGACCAACCCGAACGCTTCATCATGGGGGAACTAATCCGAGAGCAAATTTTGCTACTTACCCGTGAAGAAATACCCCACTCAGTAGCGATCGCGATCGACATCGTAGAAGAAGCACCCACCATTACCCGCGTACTCGCCACTATCAACGTTGAACGCGACTCCCAAAAAGGTATTGTTATTGGTAAAGGCGGCAGTATGCTCAAAGAAATTGGCAGTGCAGCACGGCAGCAAATTCAAAAGTTAATTGACGGCAAAGTACATCTAGAGCTATTTGTCAAAGTGCAACCCAAGTGGCGACAGTCCCGCACCCGATTAGCAGAATTAGGTTATCGGGTAGAAGAATAATATTGGTAATTGGTAATTGGTAATTGGTAATTGGTAATTGGTAATGGCTAATTCAGGAGTTACGCACCCAACCAAAGAAACCGGGTTTTTTGACGAAAATACTTCGCCTGTATCCACAGATTCTCTCAAAAACCCGGTTTCTGGAGCCCTGAGCGTAAGTCCTATAATTGCTAATGGCTAATTACCCATCTCCCCATCTCCCCCTCTCCCCCTCTCTTTCCCTAGTCCCTAGCCCCTAGCCCCTAGTCCCTTCTTTTATAATGGCTAATCTTTCAGAAATTTCTAGTTCGCAGCTAATTGAGGAAGGTATTCCTCAATTACGAGTCAAAAAGGTTAGTGTAAGTACCCCTTTAGCTTCCAAGTATTTATTAGAAGATATTTCCTTTAACGTAGCAAGAGGCGATCGCGTTACAATTGTTGGCCCTTCCGGTGCTGGTAAATCTACCCTTTTACGACTACTAAATCGGCTGAGTGAACCTGCAACAGGTGCAATTTATCTAGAAAATCGAGAATATAAGCAAATTCCGGCGATCGCGTTACGACAAAATGTCACCCTAGTGCTGCAAGAATCAAAGCTTTTAGGGATGTCAGTACGAGAGGCTTTAGCTTATCCCTTGAAATTGCGGGGACTAGAGGCTTCAGAAATCCTCAAGCGGCAAAACTTAGCGATCGAAATGCTGCACATTCCGCAACAATGGCTAGAGCGGACGGAGTTACAGTTGTCTGCGGGACAGAGGCAATTAGTCGCGATCGCGCGTGCTGTAGCTATCCAACCCCAAATTTTACTCCTAGACGAACCCACAAGCGCTCTAGACGCTGGCAGATCCCACCAAGTTTTACAAGTATTAGCACAGCTAGCGACTAGCGATCGCATGACTATATTGATGGTGAATCACCAACTAGAATTAGCAGAGCAATTTTCTACACGAGTTCTACACTTGCAAGGCGGAAGACTGATTGAAGATGCGATCGCAAGTCAAATAAATTGGGTAACTTTGCGGCAAAGTTTAATCGAAGCAGAAGTGCAAGAATCACAAGAATGGACTTAGATTGACCCAGCGATTGAAACCACATCTACATACACAAAACCGCCTAAGCAGGTTAAAAAACTCCACAGTCCGCGCAGGCGGACTTTCTTTGTGTAGCAGCGATTTCAATCGCCCATTAAATTAATAGCTTTTATTAGCCATTATAGGACTTACGCTCATGGCTCCAGAAACCGGGTTTTTGAGAGAATCTGTGGATAAGGGCGAAGTATTTTCGTCAAAAAACCCGGTTTCTTTGGTTGGGTTCGTAATATCATCTCCGGCAAATTACTTACGATCTGTCATTGCGAGCCAAGCGCAGCGCAGTTGCGAGTTCCGCGAAGCAATCCAGAAGCAATCGCCTAGTCTCTGCGATTGCTTCGCGGAGCTCGCAATGACAAGTATTTAAGCAGTTGAAACTCCCGCAGGCCGAATTTGTTTTGCAGGCATATACAATTCATTCCCATTCAGGATGTCCAGATTCAAACGATAGCCAACATTGCGAACAGTTTGCAGCACACTAGGTTGTCGGGGATCGATCTCAATCTTTTTACGCAAAGACAGCACATGAGTATCAATAGTTCGCGGATTATCAATAGAATCTGGCCAAGCTCTCCGTAACAAATCCGATCGCGACAGCGGTACTCCTCCAGCTTGAGCTAGCACATAGAGCAAGCTAAATTCTTGAGGAGTGAGATCTATATGTTCCCCCTGCAACCGAACCCGGCGCTGTACCAAGTCAATTTTGAGTTCCCCACAATCCAAAGTAGCAGGAGGGATCGTATTGCGGTTGCGCCGCATCAGAGCCTCCACCCTAGCCATAAACTCTTGCATCCCAAAGGGTTTTGTTAAATAATCATCGGCTCCCGATCGCAGACCTTCTACAATATCAGCTTCCGCATTGCGAGCAGAGAGCATCAAAATTAGCGACTGCTGCTGTTGCTGGAGCCATCGGCAAAATTCTAACCCGTCTCCATCGGGCAGTTCTGCGTCAAGAATGACTAGGGAAGGCTGGCGAGTATAAAATATTTCCCTAGCATGATGGATGTCGGCTGATTGGTGTACCCAAAACCCGACCTGCTGTAGGTGCCAGCCTAAGAGCGATCGGAGGTGCGGATTTCCTTCAATAATCGAAATACAAGCAGATCCCACAGAGGCTCGTTTCCCATATCACTAATCGTTACCAGATTATCAGAGCTTTTGTCATGGTTTTGTAACCGTCGCTACGCAAGCGTTAGCTGCATTTAAAGCCCAGAAAAAGCTCTACACCACAATTTTAAAGATTTGGTCAACTTTTAAGTCTCACTTCTCAGAAAGCTTAGAGCCATCTCCGGGTTGTCATAGAATGAAAGTAGTAGTCTCCCCACAGCCCAACCCCCCATGCCAAAACTCTTTATTAAAATTCACAGTCCCACTCATGAGCCTTGTTGTTGGGAGTTGACAAATCACTCAGCTCAAATTAGACTTCCACAAACTCTAAGCTCAATTGCGGGATCTTTTATCCAGTTTGAGCGCAAAATTTACCAAAATCCTGACTTGATGAGGCGCATACGGAACTATCTAGGTGGAAGTGGGGTATTAGGAAGGGACACAAGTTGGTAAAGTTCCCCCTCCAAGGTAGCTTTTCCCCCAAAGTCGGATATTAACAGGCAAAAATGGCTTCTTTAGAGCCAACTCAGCTAAAAAGAAACCTGTTTGTAAACCCGCCAGTCATGTAGATATAAACCCTAAACGATTTCAACTTCACACCATGCTTCAAGATACTCACACCATCCGCCACTACCAAAAACTCACCGATGCCCTCGTCGAAATGTGGAATAGAGGCTATCGCTTCGATGACTTGCGGCTGTACTTAGACGGTTATTTAGCTGCTTTAAGACATACAAATGCGATCGAACCTTATCTAATCCATAGGTTAGAGGAGGAAGCCACTCGCTATATCTACGACCCCTCGAATTTTGAAATGCCGCTGACGCAACCCGAATCTGGATACTATTAGCTGCTTTGTAGCTTTGTAGTAGGTGAGATAGTCTATTTAACAGATTCAATTTTAACCAAAAATTGCTACTAGCTATGGGTTTTATTCCCTCGCTAGTAGCAATTTAAACGTTAATAAAAAATCGTGACTAAACTCTAGTCAAGCTACTGATGCTTAACAGCGAAAACAATAAAGTTTTCTTCGTTTTCTTCAGGAAGCCAAAGCCACTTCTACCATTTCCTGCAATTCACCCTTCTGATAGAGTTCGATCATAATATCTGAGCCACCAACAAACTCGCCGTTGATATAAACTTGAGGAATCGTCGGCCAGTTAGAATACTCCTTAACTCCCTGACGAATTTCGGGGTCGGCTAAAACATCAACTGTCTCAAAAGGGACTCCCAAGGTATTAAGAATTTGCACCACATTGTTAGAGAAACCACACTGGGGCATTAACTTATTTCCCTTCATAAAAACCAAGACTTTATTTTGCTTTACCAAGCTTTCAATTTTGTCGTGTGCTGCCGTACTCATGGTTCTGCCTCAACTTGTTTTGTTGTGTTATTTTCAGTCTGAAAAAATCTAGATAGTTAGTTAACTGTTAACAGTTAACTGTTAACAGTTAACTGTTAACTGTTAAGTTTCCGCTGCCCATTCTGTGGGAGTGTAGGTTTTCAACCCTAGAGCATGAATGGCTTCACTCGCCATTGCTTCTTTGAGGGTACTATAAACCAATTGGTGCTGTTTGACTCGGCTTTTTCCTTCAAACTCTGAAGAAACTACGATCGCCTGGTAGTGATCGCCACCGCCCGTCAAATCGTCTATTTGTACTTTAGCGTCAGGCAATCCAGCCTGGATCATCGCCACTACTTGAGATGGGTTAACCATTGTCGATTTCTGATAGAGTGCTGCAATTTAGATTTTAATTGAATTATTTGGTTGACGAACTCGGCTGAGCGTCACGGGCGGGCCGGGGATAGGGTACATCCACAAACCCCAGTTCTAATAACTGCTGGTAAGCTTTTTTTCCCAAGTCGCGAGTAGGCTGCTGAGAGCGGATAATCTGAATTAGCAGAGGAACTGCCAGTTCCGGCTTATTTTGGGCTCGGTGTACCAACGCTAGCCTATAGGTGGCTTCGTCCCGCATCTGGGCTGTTTCTAGCGCCTTTGTGCGGTTGGTGTCGGCCAGACGGTTGTCAATCCCGGAAAAAGCTGTTGCCAGTTGTTGGTAAAAATTAGACAACTGATTGAAAACTTGACGGGACTCTTGGAGTTTTTGGGCTGCGAGAACATAATTCTGATCGGAAATGGCAGTGCTCGCCTCAGACATTAAACGTTGCCCTCCTGGTATACTTAGGAGGCTGTCTGGCCCCGCAGGGCGGAGATTGTTCGGATCGGTCGGATCGAGAGGATCGGCCGCGTCTCGGTTCTCTGGCAGAGGAGATTGCTGTGCCTGGACGCGGAGAGGTTGCAGCAAGGTTAAGGCTGCCACTACCGCAAGAGTAATCCGGGCGGTGGAGCGTAGGAGGCAAACAGTTCCAGAGTGTACCATGAAGTAACTTTGCCCGTTGGCGGCAATAAAAAATTTAAGTGTCTGGCGATCTTACCACTATTTGCGATCTAAATCTGGTAGAATTACGCAAAATTTATGTTTTTAATCAGAGTGTACCGAAAAGATAGTCTGAACGTAGGAACTATAAACTAAAGACTTAAAGTAAAGCAAACAGGTCTATTTCCGATGACATCGCCAGTTAACCCGTCCCCCGCAGTTTTACAAGAGTACCAAGGCACAGGAGTCCCAGAAGAAAGTGTGGGATTCATTTTGCAGCGGGGGGGTGAAGAATTAGCCCTCACCAAGGCAAGCGATCGCTTTACGGTGCGTATGTCCCCCCAAGCAACAACTGTTCAAAATTGGGCATCCCAAATCCCAGGAAAGCTGCAAGGAACTGTACCGCAAAGTGACTTAGAAGAATTTACGATCGCTCCAGCCGAGCGGGACGCAGCCATGCAGACGGCTCGCTCGTTAGATACAGTAGTTTTTGCTAGCCATGTCTACCACCCCGTAGATAATCCGGCTACGTTATTCTACTTGACAGACCAAATCACAGTTCAATTTGCCGAGGGAGTGGAACTCGCAGCCCGCGAGGCGATCGCATCTTTTGTAGGATTGCAAATAGTCCGCCCCATACCAGGCGTACCCAATGCCTTCGTCTGCCGAGTTACCAAAGAATCTACAGAAAATCCCCTTAAAATCGCTAACCGCCTGACGCGATACCGAGAAGTTTTAGTAGCTGAACCGAATATCGCCGTACAAGCTCAGCAGCACTACATTCCCCGCGACACCCTTTATAGCAAGCAATGGTATCTCAATAACAAAGGTGGCAGTCAACTGGGTACTGGTTCCCACATTGCTGCTGAGCAAGCTTGGGACATAACTCGCGGTAATCGTTCTGTAATTATTGCGATCGCAGACGACTCCGTTGACACCAACCACCCCGACTTTAAAGGTTCAGGCAAAATAGTCGCCCCCTTAGACTTAAAAGATAACGACTTTTCGCCCATGCCAGTAGCAGAGTCAGACAATCACGGTACATCTTGTGCTGGTGTCGCAGTTGCAGAAGAAAATGGCCTCGGTATCGTCGGTGTCGCCCCCGGTTGCGCCCTGATGCCCATCCGCACTACAGGCTACCTAGACGACGATTCCATCGAACAGATATTTGACTGGGCCATTAACAAAGGAGCCTCAGTCATTTCTTGCAGTTGGGGGCCTAGTGCCGTTTACTTTCCCTTATCCCTCCGACAGAGTGCAGCCATTTCCAGAGCCGCTACCCAAGGACGCAATGGCAAAGGCTGCGTAATCGTCTTTGCTGCGGGTAATGCCAACCGTCCTGTCAACGGCACAATTAATGAGGCTGGCTGGCCGAAAAACATACTCAGCGGTCAAACTAAATGGCTGGGAGGCTTCACCGTCCACCCAGATGTAATCACGGTTTCAGCGAGCACTTCCCTGGGTAAAAAAGCCGCTTATAGCAATTGGGGTAGCGGTATCTCTGTCTGCGCTCCCAGCAATAACGCCCCGCCAGGAATTTGGCTACAAGAAACTGGGTTTGTGAGTACGCCTCCAGAGGTGACTACCGCACTACCTGGTTTAGGAGTATTCACTGCTGACCGAGTAGGGGGAGTTGGCTACGATCAAGGAGACTACACTGCTTATTTTGGTGGTACTTCTAGCGCTACCCCAGTAGTCGCGGGAGTTGCAGCTTTGGTTCTCTCGGCAAATCCTAACTTGACGGCACAGGAAGTACGCACGATTCTCCAGCAAACGACGGATAAGATTGTGGATACTGACCCTGACCCCCAGTTTGGGACGCGGCTGGGTACTTACAATACTTATGGTCGCTGTGACTGGTTTGGGTACGGCAAGGTAAATGCTTTTAAGGCGGTGCAGGCGGCTGTGAAAATGGGCGGAGGTACCGCTGTAACAAAATTACCCGATATTAATGGGCATTGGGCGCAGGCTTTTATTGAAGCACTGATCGCTGCCAATATAATTAGTGGGTTTCCTGACGGCACGTTTAAGCCGAATGACCTTTTAACTCGCGCTCAATATGCGGCGTTGTTGGCTAAGGCTTTTGATTTAATTCCGAGAGTAGCTGCTACGAATTTTATCGATGTTTCTGCTACTTTTTGGGCTAGGTCGGCGATTTTAAAGGCAAATCAAGCGGGGTTTTTGGCTGGGTTTCCGGGGTTGAAGTTTCGACCGGATCAGAATTTAACTCGCGTTGAGGCGATTGTCTCTTTGGTGAATGGTTTACAACTGACTGGTGGTAATCTAAATTCTTTAAATGTGTATAGCGATCGCACCCAAATCCCCTATTACGCCGATGGGCCGGTCGCAACGGCAACTGACAAGAAGATTGTGGTTAATTATCCTGTTCGGATTCGACTCTCACCACTTCAATCTATTACCCGCGCTGAGATTTCAGCTCTAATTTACCAGACTTTGGTAGCCACAAATCGGGCTAAGCCAATTAATTCTCAATATATTGTCTAGGAATGGGTAATTGGTAATTGGTAATTGGTAATTGGTAATTGGTATTAGCAGTTAACTGTTAACTGTTAACATTAAATCTGCTGTCAGTCTTAAGTAATCGGATATAAATAAACGTAGTCATGTCATTGCGAGCGGAGCGAAGCAATCTCAAGGCCTTGCAATTGCTTCGCTCCGCTCGCAATGACATTGTTTATTTTTTTCCAGCTACTTAAGCATGGAGAACTAACTTCCAGCTTACCATTACTAAAAGTGTGTAAATTACCAATCGCAGCGGGCGTTGAGGCACAATTTTACAGAGTTTAGCCCCCACTAAAACCCCTGGTACTGAACCTAGCCAAATCGGTATTACCAAACTCCAGTTAACTGTTCCCAGGCTGAGGTGCCCAAGGGAAGTAAACAGCAATAAAATTGCTGCTTGGGCAATATCTGTACCGACTAATTTGCGAGAATCAAGCTGGAAGAAGCCAATCAGTACGAGTGCAAACATCGAACCGGAAGAAACGCTGGTCATGCCGACTATACAGCCTAAAATTGCTCCTACTCCCACCGTTTGAAATCTACCCAAATAAGTTTTCAAATCAAACTTTGGTAGAGATGGAAACTTCAAATCTGGGACAAACTTTAAGATTAATAATTGTGCTAGTGCCCCCAAGGTGATAAATAGAATAGTTACTCCAATCGAGCGGAGTAAAATCAAATCAATATTAAGATTTTCCTGAGACTTAATAAAGTGTAAAATTCCCACGCCAAACAGCGATCCGGGAACGCTTCCGAAAGCCAGCCACTTAACAATTTGAAGGTCAAGAGTTTGCTGCCGCCAGTGTTTGAAGCCGCCAATAACTTTCATTAATGTGGCAGCTACTACATCAGAACTAACTGCAATTGAAGGAGGGACTTGGAACAGAAAAATTAACATCGGTGTAATCAGAGATGCTCCACCTACTCCTGTTAAACCGACAATAATACCTACAAAAAAGCTAAGGAAAGATAGAAATAAGTAGTTCATAGTTTTTGGTAATTGGTAATTGGTAATTGGTAATTGGGATACGCAGATTTGACAGATTTCTCTGATTTCACAGACTAAACGATCGTGACTCTAACTAATCCGTGTAATCCCTGTAATCGGTAAAATCCGTGTTCATAATTGGTAATTGGTTTAATCCTTGCCTAATTGCTAATTTACTTTTTACAGATGAGTTATTCGTAATTAGCTCTTATTTCCTGTAAGTCGATCGATTTACCGTTGTTTTGAGTGAAAAAATCACTACAAATCTCATATAAATCGTGCTAGCGATCGCAAAAATTTAAATTTTGAACTCATCTACCTTAGAAAAGTAGAGTTTTACCAAAGTAAGTTTTTATTAACACCATAGGTAAAAGAGAGCCAAGATTGAGAGAGCCTTCAGAGGCAAAAAGACCGGGAATATCGATAATTTTTAACTGAATTAATGCTAAAATTGCAATAGTATAGGCAGTTGAAGAAGCTATACCAATCAATAAATCTTTTTTAAGGTTGCGCTCTTGGGGTTTACCTTGCAAAATATCTACTGCCCCTACTTGCATCAAGAGAATTCCAGCAATATTAGATATCCAGTACCCTACAAACGAACAAGGGACGAGTAAATCTGGGGAAAACAAACTACAGATATACCCAAAAAAATAGGCTATGGGAAGATTAAAAATAAGGTCATTCCACCAGCACAACGGTGAGAGCAAATATCCAATTCCCACAAGCAATCCGCCTCTTAGCTTTTTCCACAATACTTGCCTGAAGCTGTCTCTTTCGGCTTGTTCTAACTGATTTTGCGTCGTTTCTCCTGCAAACTGGCACTTTTCACTAGCTTTTTGGGTACTTTTCATATCAAAATACGATAATCCGATACGTTTACCGTATTTTACATCTATCGGCGAACAAATGTCTAGTACCCAATGGAGATCGATTGGAAACGGTTGTACTCGGTTATGAAGTAGAGAGAACTTTGTATCTGGTAGTTGCTTGTGAATGTAGAGGTAAACACACTCAACATTAATCCAAACACAATACACAGAATATTGCTTTTGTCAATAAGTAAATAGAGAGAGGGAGATAGGATTTTCAGTTGCCTGAGACCAGGGTAATTTCTAATTGCTAATCCCATCAGAACAGTTGTTTGGGAACTCTGGCGAGTTGGTAGGCTCCTTTAGCGTCTAAAATTTGGTATTGATTCGGTTGCAGTCCCATTTGAGTAAACTTTTCCGGGTATCCCAGAATTAGCACAGACGGCGGAGACTGGTTCTGAGATTTTTGGATATACTCTATTCCAGCTCTTGTCAGCCGATAATAAGTAACAGAATCTTGGGTATAAAATACGAGGCTGGGTTTAGGAAAACCAATCATAATTAACTCTTCCGCTGGGAGTTTTTCTTGAACAGCGGTATGTGCTAATTGTCGTAGAGGTAGCTGTCGTTGCTCATCGAGGAGATTGTAGACGGGAGCGATCGTAAAGATCAGAAATGCAGCTAATCCAACCAAGTTAACAGTAAAAATTCCCTGCTCTTGCCGCCGCCAAAGAAGAATTGCCGCCACCACAGCAGCAATCGCCCAAATTGCTCCTCCCACGCTCGCCAAACCAGATTTTTGAAATGCTTGCGAAAAATTCGGCATTGCTGGATCGTTTCCCAACCAGTTGAAGCTGTATAAAATCGCCCCAGCTAAAACCAGCAAAAATACTATATTAAAAATGAATGAAAGAAAGAGGGAAAGAGGAAGAGTATCTTGCTTTCTTCCTTCTTCCTTACCCCTTGCTTTCTCTTCGATAATGTCGCTCCATAATAATGCTACCAATATTGCTGCGGCTGGCATTAAAGGCAATACATAACTAGGAAGTTTAGTGACAGCAACGGTGAAGAAACCAAAGATACAGGCGAACCAACACAAGACAAACAAACCTAGTTGAGCTTTGCGAGGTTGGCGACACCAATAGCTACGCTGCCAAAATCGCAGACGTGTGATCGCGCAGGGCAAATAAATAGACCAAGGAGCAAAACCAACTAGCACCACCAAAAAGTAAAAATACCAGGGAGCCCCGTGACGGTTGACTACCTGCGTAAAGCGCTGAAAATTGTGATAACCAAAAAAGGAGTCAATGTAAGCTTCGCCATTGGCTAAAGTAACGAGAATAAACCAAGGTAAAGAAATGGCGAGAATAATTAATATGCCACGTAGAGGGCGCATTTCCTGCCAAATTTCTCGAACATTACCGAGGTAGAGTGTAAAGCTGCCAATAATGATTACTGGCAAGACGATCCCGACTGGGCCTTTGCTGAGAATTGCCAATGCTATCAAGATATAAAAAGCTAAATACCAAGGGGAGAGTTGTGATTGAGTTTTAAGAGATTGCTTGGTTCTGGGCAAGACTTCCCCGAAATTGCTTGATTCCTCCCAATTCTGCACGATTTCGAGCTGTGCTTTTTCTTCCTGCTGCTTCTTTTCTTCTTCCTTTACGTATCCAAGAAAAAACGCGAACAGAGCACAACCCATACAGCCTGTCAGCAGCATATCTGACACGCCAATCCTTCCCCAAGCGATCGTTTCTGGATTTAAGGCGATAAGAGCAGAACCAATGCCAGCGGTTAAGAGGGAGCGGGGGGGCAGAGGAGCAGAGGGGGATTTTGGTCTTCCATCTCCCTCGCTCCCTCGCTCCCCCGCTCCCCCGCTCCCCCGCTCCCCCGCTCTTTCCAAGTCAAAGGAATGCCTGCTAAATCAAGCATTTCTAAGATATTGGTGGCTCCTAGTTCGTAGCTGAGGCTAAAGCCGAGAATATCAAAGTCTGTGAGCGATCGCTTGGACTCAACGGCGAATAGGGGGGTTTGTGTCGCTCTAAGTTTTGCCGCTAAGTCTGCTGCTGGCAAGTAGGCGCGATCGCATAGTTGCCTGGGTACTGTATTTAAAATGTTGTACAGGATGATATGCCCTAAGTTAGAAGCACCTACTTCATAGACTTCGGGGTATGTTAAGACCCAACGCACGGTTGCGGTATCCCAAGGCTTATGTACTGCTCCTAATTCGTTTCCCAAATAACGGGCAGGCTGCTTGATTTCTGGTGTAAGTAATTTCTCTACTGCAACTGGCACGGCTCTACTCGCTTCTATTCGCTTCTACTGGCGATTTCTTCTGAGCCTACCTTAAAAATGGTTAATACGCCAATGGTTAATGGCTATGGTTGTTTGCGCTCGCAGTTTCAAAGCCAGCACCCATCTCGAAAATCTCGAAAACTTGGTCGAGTTGGCTCAGTTCAAAGATCATCCTAATGGCAGGGGGAACTGAACAAATGCTAAATCTTTTATTTAAGCTTTTGGCTTTTTTAAGCCCCGAAACCAATGCCAGCAAGCCGGAACTGTCTAAAAATTCTACTTTTTCGAGATTCACTAGCAAGGTCGAAAGCCCCGGATTGGCAAAAGCTGCGTTCAATTGGCTGTGAAACTCTCCTACAGTGACTGCATTCAGGTAGCTCTGGGGGGAAATCACTGTAATTGGTTCGTGGGCAAGAACTGCGTGCATGAGTCAAACCTCTGGTTACTACGTATTTTCAACTACGGTAGTGAGTGGGCTTCAGCCTACGCCTACGTCATATCTCTTAATTTAACCCAGAATTATCTGTATTGACTATCCCACCTAAGTAATTTCACTGAATCTTTATGATTTTGCACCCTTTTTTTAAAGTTTCTGTAAAGGTTGTAAAATCTATACTAGAGAAATACACTACTTTCCTTGCTTTAGTGTATGGGTGCATATATTTTCAGGATTCCTACGATCCTGGGGGCTTTCAAACAAAATTTGTCCCTTGATTCTCAAGGATGTGACAGATATCACTTGTGGTTCCAGCCTGAGATCACGGGCCCATTTAGGCCTTGAGTCCAGAATTGAGATATGCGGAGTTCCCCTAACTATTATGCAAGCTACTCATGCTATTCGTAAACTTGTAGAAAAAGCCCTCTACATTAAGCGGTTGACTCCTGATATCGAAAATGAGATCAACTACGAGCTGACTAGGGTGGGTTACATCTCTGATGTTGACTTCGAGGCGCTAGAGTTATTGATGGATGAGATGGATGCGGGTCGGATTCAGTTGGTACCTAGTTCTTAGCGGCAGGTGAAGGGGAGGTAAGGAAGAGGTTTTCCTCTTACCTGGGGTTGTCGTCCATAGCTTTTTTGAGAAAAATAACTTACCTTGGCGGTACACTGTCATTGGTGCTTTAGAGTCACCCAGCCCTCTATTTTACATTGCCATGCAGTTTGCCAAGCGCTTAGAAAAAATACCGCCTTATCTGTTTGCTGAGATTGACCGAAAACGAGATGAGCTTGTCGCCAAAGGGGTTGATATCATTAATATGGGAGTTGGCGACCCTGACAAGCCTACTCCAGCTCATATTGTCCAGGCAATGCAGGAGGCGATCGCAGACTCTTCTACTCATAATTATCCTCCCTACCAAGGTACGAAAGATTATCGGCAAGCGGTGGTAGCGTGGATGGAACGCCGATTTGGAGTTAAAGATTTAAACCCTGACACGGAAGTTGTTTCTTCCATTGGTTCTAAAGAGTCGATCCACAACACTTTTTTGGCTTTTGTGGAACCGGGAGACTACACCCTAATTTCTGACCCTGGTTATCCAGTATATCGCACATCGACGATTTTTGCGGGGGGCGAACCCTATCCGATGGCGCTGACAGCGGCGAATGGATTTTTACCAGATTTGAGTGCGATTCCTGAAGAGGTAGCGACTAAGGCTAAGTTGATGTGGATTAATTATCCTAACAACCCAACTGGTGCGATCGCAACTTTGGCAGATTTCGAGAAGTTGGTAGCCTATTGCAAAAAGTACGATATTTTGCTCTGCCATGACCACGCTTATTCGGAGATGGCTTACGATGGTTATAAGCCGCCGAGTGTGTTAGAAGTTGAGGGTGCAAAGGACGTAGCAATTGAATTTCACAGCTTGTCTAAATCTTACAATATGACTGGCTGGCGCGTTGGTTTTGTAGTCGGAAATGCGACAGGAATTAAAGGATTAGGTCAAGTTAAGACTAATGTCGATTCGGGAGTTTTCAAAGCAATTCAACGAGCTGCGATCGCGGCTTATTCTACTACGGAAGCTGAATTGCAAGCGGTGATGTCAGTTTATCAAAAACGCCGTGATATTATCGTTAAAGGTTTGCAATCTTTAGGTTGGCCCATTGAGCCACCGAAGGCTACGCTTTATGTATGGGCACCTGTACCCAAGGGTTATACTTCGACCGAATTTGTCAGTTTACTGTTAGAGAAATGCGGGATTATTGTGCCTCCTGGGAATGGTTATGGGGCGGCGGGTGAAGGATTTTTCCGTATTGCTTTGACAGTAGCTGACGAGCGGATGTATGAGGCAATTGAGCGGATGAAAGACGCTGGAATTCGCTATTCTTGATGTTTGTTTACCGCAGATGAAAGCCGATAAACACCAATTTTTTTCATGATTTGTGTTGATGAGGGTGATTCTGCGGTTTTGGGTACTTATAATTTTTTAGCGGAGATAAGTATAAGTTTTAGTGACGCTATTCAAGCTATCAGTTAGGGAGATTTATTAGATGTAATCCTAATATATTAGCCTAAAATCCTATTACTTATTACACTCACTTAAAACGTCTGAATTAGTCAACCATTTTTTATGTGTAATAATGAATAAAAACTTATCAGTTTCCCTAGAAGAAACAGAATTGTCAACTATCAGTTTTAGTTTGAATCCTGAGTTTAGAAAAGTTATTGAAACAGCACGGGGATATGCCCCATTGACAAACCCATCTGATACCGTAAAAATATAATTAATTAACTCTTAACTACCACCCTCAAATCGAGCAAAAGCACTGGGATAAGCCGCCCAAACCTTACCCACAAAATCTCTTAATTGCCGATGAGCAATCACAACATCCTTCCTTTCACTATCTAGCGACTGCAACTCAGTCAAAAGCGGAATTACCTCCGTATCAAGAGCCACTCGAAATAAACTTAAAGGCCACAGCAAATCCGAGCCATCACGCAAATCCCATAAAGTCCGATCCTCATGGGCAACCGAACTGCGATCGTAGACCGATACTACTAACATTAATGGTCGTACCCAGCATAACCTACGTGCCGACACCACTTGGATTACATCAGCATAAAGGCACGCATCTCGAAATTCTAAACAGACAATCTGGCTAGGCCCAAAATTTGGCACAGAATCAATTGACACAGATATCGGGGAACAAATACATACCTTTAACAGTCTATAGAAATCAACTCACTCTCGATCGATCCTTTTGAGAGCCGTTTCTAAATCAGCAGTTAACAATTGTGCATCCTTTTTTCCTGCACCAGTGCAATAATCAGCCGCCGACAGCGGAGAGCCGATCGTAATTTTCACACGAGAACCCCAGCGAGGAATGCAGGGATGGTAGCGAATACTCATAGGTACAATTTTAACATCCAGACCTGGGTGACTCGACTCTGCTTGAATCGCCAGGCGGGCCAATCCTGGTTTGAGAGGATGAACTTGATTATCTTGGAAAATGCCGCCTTCGGGAAAAATGACAAACATTTGCCCATCAAGAAGAAGTTCTACCCCATGACGGAGAGTCGCGATCGCCGGATGCTTAGGATCGACTGGAAACCCACCCAACCGCCGGATAAACCAGCCTTGCAATCCTTTAACCTCATTCACTGAAACCATAAATCGCAGATCTCTGCCTGTAACGTATCGCCCAGTAGAGTAAGGTAGCATCTGAGAATCCCAGCGAGAGCGGTGAGTAGGAGCCAAAATTACAGGCCCTTCTCTGGGAATGTGTTCCTGTCCGATCACCTCAATACTACGAAAATAAAAAGGCAGGATAAGGTAGCGGCCCAAAGGATAAACCAATGGGGCTAACCAAGGAGAAACGTGAGAATTAATAGATGTCGCCTTGGCAGGCATTTGTGTCTCTAGGGATGAATTACTGGAGTCAAAAGTAATCATGGCAGTGTACCTCAAAGCAATCAAGCTTTTTTAAGGACTTTCTGACTCTACACTAAGTTTTTTAACAAACCCTTTGGAAGTCAAAAGGGCCACTTCCGCTATTGTCATTCAATTAAATCAGCGATTTAATCTATTGCTAGCTCTTGGCTTGGCAGCGACGCTTTGCAAACCAAGATTGTAACTGTTCCCGGCACTCAGACTCCATAATCCCACCAAGTACAGGCAAGCGGTGATAGGAACAGTCGCTATCAGGAATATTACCAACAGTCCTGATTGTGCCAGATTTCGGATCGTCCACTCCATAGACTAGGAGACCGATTCGGGCTTGTACGATCGCCCCAGCGCACATCGGACAAGGCTCCAAAGTAACGTAGAGCGTACAAGCATTCAGATGCCAATTTTGTAGAGCAATTCCCGCCCCCCGCAGAGCTAAAATTTCAGCATGAGCTGTAGGATCGCAATCTCGCTCTCGCCGATTTTGTCCCTGTGCAATCAACTTGCCCTGACGATCGACGATCGCAGCACCCACCGGTACTTCCCCAGCCTCTCCAGCCTCCTGTGCCAACTTTATAGCTCTACTCATCCACTGGCGG
Source organism: Kamptonema animale CS-326 (assembly GCF_028330895.1). Taxonomy (NCBI): domain Bacteria; kingdom Bacillati; phylum Cyanobacteriota; class Cyanophyceae; order Oscillatoriales; family Microcoleaceae; genus Kamptonema; species Kamptonema animale. The sequence goes on from NZ_JAQMUA010000491.1 coordinate 18,569, forward strand.
TGAGTCAGGTAAATAGGAGCGTAGATAGGCAGTTGATTTTTGTAGTCGATCATACTTGCGTAACAGAAAACACTTAAGATGGTTAGATTCGGTTGCGATCGTCGGGTGCTAAATCGACAATTATTTAAAATTATGGACACTTCGCTGATTGGCTTAGAAGTTGTTGAGCTCTTGTCCCGGATCAGCGGACAGAGGCTCCGCCCACAAGATGTCACCCCTCTAGTAGTCTTCCTGACTGCTCTGATTTCTATTTTACGGGGAGTGATTATTATAGATAAAACGGTTGCTGTTGAAGAAGAAGAACGGCTCCAAAAGACTCTTAAAGCCTTTGTCAATGCAGAGCGCGATCATCTTCAACTGATCCAGCGCATTCTCAAGGGAGTCGCTAAGCAACAAGTTTATTTCAACCCTAGTGAACTGGTAACGCTGACGGCTTTATTTTCAGACTCAGAAAAGTTGTTGTTAATTGCCTTTGGCTATGAAATGTCAGCCGCCGATGGAGATTTCGACCTCCGAGAACAGATGTATTTGCAATCCATTGGCCATCGGCTCGGAATTGACTATCGCCACACAACGGTTCTTGATACTGTATTTGCAAAAGAAGGAACTATCGACCCCGATGCTTTGGCAGAGGTTCAAAGTTTACTCGACCCCGCTGAGTTTGAGGCTCACAATCCCGTATTCGCTAAAGCTGCAAAGCATTTGGCTTCTTTGTTGCAGTCTAAGGGGAATTGTTAACTGGTAACTGGTAATTGGTAATTGGTAATTGGTAATTGCTAATTGCTAATGGCTAATTGCTAATTGCTAATGGCTAATGGCTAATAGCTAATTGCTAATTGCTAATTGCTAATTGCTAATTTGGGAAAAATTCTCCCCCGCTCCCCCGCTCCCCCGCTCCCCCGC
>NZ_JAQMUA010000492.1:0-11284 GCF_028330895.1 Kamptonema animale CS-326
AAAAAACTGCTGGTTGAGCGAAAGTCGAAACCCGGTTTATGAGGTTTGGTGCATAAGTCCTGATAATCCTGCTTTGGCCGCTGCGCGATCGCTAAGCCAGTCGGTTTATACTCACAGCGGGTCAAAGACTAACGATGCCGTGAGTTTTTTGATTAAAATATCTTATAATTTTTCTGTCAAACAATTAATTCTAGTTGCCTTGATTCCGTTAGATTTCGCAGACTTGGCTTTGGCTTTGGGGATGGTGGCGATCGCGATCGCTCTTTCTGCTTGGCAAAATTTAGGATTAGAGTGGCAATTAGCGATCGCTGCTACCAGAACCGCTATCCAGTTAATTTTGGTAGGCTACGTCCTAGCAGTAGTCTTCGACCCCAATAGCAAAAATCCTTGGCTAGTCTTGGCAGTTTTAACAGTAATGCTGACTATTGCCAGCATCGTCGCCAGCAACCGGATTAGCAAGAAAATTCCTCGACTTTTACCTTTAGTTTGGGGTTCAATTTTCCTCAGTGCCACCCTGACATTAAGCTATACCAATTTTATTGTCATTCAGCCTCAAACTTGGTACGAGCCGCAATACTTGATTCCCTTAGCAGGAATTGTACTCGGAAATGCTATGAACGGAGCTGCGATCGCTGGAGAACGCCTAGTTAGTACAGTTAATGCTAGCCAGTTAGAAATTGAAACCCATTTGAGTTTAGGTGCAACACCGCAACAAGCTGTAGCACAATATCGCAAAGATGCAGTTAAAACTGGATTGATGCCTACTCTCAATACGATGATGGTAATTGGGGTTGTCACTTTACCAGGTACGATTACAGGACAATTGCTTGGGGGTATCCAGCCTCTTGATGCTGCTGCTTACCAGATTTTAATTATGTTTATGGTAGCATTAGCAAATATTACGACAGCCCTATTAGTTACTCAAGGTCTTTGTCAGCAGTTTTTTAATCGCGAAGCCCAATTGAGGCGATATTAACAGTTACTCCTCTTTTCTTTGAATCCGCGAAGGCGGACTTTGTTTGTGCGATCGCGTTGCTGCGCGATTTCCAATCGCGGGGAAAAGATAATTTTCTTTAAACTGCTTGTGGTTTTACCCCAAACAAATCAGATGCGATCGCAAAAGTATCATTAGCGAGAATCAAGTGGCGATCGCTATCTCGACTAATACACCCATTTTGCTGTAGCTTACCCAACATTCGCGTTACTGTCACCCGCGTCGTGCAAATAGCATTAGCAAGATCGTGATGCGTCAGCCGTATATTTAACCGACTCCCGCCAGCTACAGGTTGACCAAATTCTTGTTTCAGCAACAGCAATAACTGATATAGTCTATCTTCTACTCGCCGCTGTCCTGCGATCGCTAAAATCGCCTCCATTTGCCGCAACCTCCGCACTATTTGAGGCATCAAAGCGTGACATAGTTGAGGCGATGCTTCTACTTCTACCATAGAATAACAGATCGAGTAAGTATCTGATATCGCCGTAGCCCGATAAGTCTGCAAGGAAGTTAACCAAAGACCAAAGCACATTGAAGGCCCCACCCAACCTAAAAGTCCCTCTTCCCCCGTTGGATAAAGTGTACTTAGCTGCACTAAACCCTGACAAACTTGCCAAATCCCTTGGGAGACTAGAGGAATCTCTTCACCTTTGGGATAAAAATGCAGGGTGCGATCGAGGTCTGTGTTATCTCTGTTTACTTCTAAAACTGCTTTGGAAGTTGGAGGCATACCTAATTAATTCCAGGTAAACAATACTGGTTTGAGATATATCTCTTCAACTTTATACTATGAAGGTAAAGGATTCGTAATCATTAGGTTAGGGATAAGATAAGGTTTTCATAAGTACGCACCCAACCTCATAAACCGGGTTTCGACTTTCGCTCAACCAGCAGTTTTTTGACAAAAATACTTCGTCCTTATCCACAGATACTCTCAAAAACCCGGTTTCTGGGACGACCGGCGTAAGTCCTATAGATGCTAGATACAGGCAATATAGGGAGCAATATAACTCTGTCCACGTTGAATATAATAGGGTGAAAAAAGTTCTTCGTAATCTTGCTTGACAAGTTCCATTGCTGCTTCCATTCTTGCACGACATAACACTATAAATTGGGCAGTGGAAGAGGCATAGTATTTTAGTTCTGCACCAATAACATTATTTTTAAAAGCATCAAGATAAACTTGACGACTTTCTTCTAGAAATTTCTTAACTTCCGGATTGAAACTGATTATCCCCTTGCTAGGAAAATGCAATTGTTTTTCTTTGATAAATCCCATTACCATTTTCATACATTTGCGTGTTTGCTCTACCGATAAACTTTGCTCGTCTTGTCTGCGAAATCCCCATTGAGTACAGCCATTTGTGACTTCGAGTACCCGCAATCTGCAATTTTATCCAAGTCCTCTTGACTCAACCACGATAGCCGATCGACCTCTTCTTCAATTAGCTGCTGAAAATTTGTAAAATCTTCTTCAAAATATTCTTTTAGCTCTTTTATTTGAGTGAGTTGGTTCCAGTCTACTTTAAAGGGAATCATACTCTTTCTCTCCACTGTTAACAGCTTTTATTGGCGGCGTTACGTGAGAAGTGCATCAGTCCTAATTAATGCTTGAGATTGCTGAGCGACCGTCATAATGGCAGAACGGGTAATTACAGCCTTTATATAAAAAGTGAGTTATATAACATTATACTTTGTTTTCCAACAGTTCTAGCGATCGCCAACTACCAAATGAGAATATTTGACAATAAATCCTTAACCCTTTACAATTACTAAAGTTTGCATCTTAGGAAAATTTATCAACAAGGTCGGTATGTCGAATCACCCTGTCATAGGGAAAGCAGAACGTTGGAGTCGTCGCCAACTGCTACAACTCGGACTAGCGGGTGCTGGGGTAGCCAGTAGTGCGATCGCATTTCAAAACCTCACCCACAAAACCACGCCTGTAAGAGTCCCGCAACTCCCCACTGATACCGCAACCGCCACCAATCTTAATCCGATGGACATTGTGCGGAACTTTGACTATGGCACAGTCAAGCGAGAAAATGGTCGCACGGTGCGGGAATTTCGCATGGAGGCTAATAATTCCACGCTCCAGCTCAATAGTGCTGTAACTTTCAATACCTGGAATGTAAATAATCGCGTACCGGGGCCGACATTAAGAGCAACTCAAGGCGATCGCATCCGCGTCATTTTCTCGAACAAAGCAGGACATTCCCATTCACTGCATTTTCATGGTATCCATCCTACAGAAATGGATGGTGTCAAACCAGTGCGACACGGTTCCGCATTTATTTATGAATTTGATGCCGAACCCTATGGCGTTCACCTATATCATTGTCATATTACCCCCGTCACTCGCCATATTAGTAAAGGTTTATATGGAATGTTCATAATTGACCCTCCAAAACCTCGTCCTCCAGCAGATGAGTTAGTATTAATCATGGGAGGATATGACGTAAACGACGATCAAACTAATGAACTTTATGCTTTTAACGGTATACCCAATTATTACATGAGAAACCCAATTCCCATTTATAAAAACCAGCTCGTGCGGCTTTATGTACTGAATATGATCGAGTACAATTCAGCAGTAACTTTCCACCTGCACGCTAACTTTTTTAAAGTGTATAGAACCGGAATGACATTAACTCCCACTGAAGAAACGGACGTAATTACAATGGGTGTGGCTGAGCGTCACATTTTAGAATTTGCTTATCCCTATCCCGGTAAATATATGTTTCATCCTCATCAAGATGATATTGCCGAAGCTGGTTGTATGGGTTTATTTGAAGTAATTAGCTAAAGCACAACAGCAAAAAGTTAAAGAAAATCTTAAGTTAGTTCAAAGATTTTTCATTAGCTTGATAATAGATTCTATATGACTATTGCGAAATTTTATCGAAAAGGTAGAATAGCACATAGCACCATTTAAAAAAATTTGAGACTGCCATGATACCAGCATTTCGTCACTTGTCCATAGCCACCGCTACCGCTACTCTCCTAGCTTTTACTGGCTGTAGCCAAACGCCAACAGCCAGCAACACTGCAACATCCTCACCAGCCGCCACTTCTAGCGCCACAGAAGCAAGCAGCCACAGCATGAATCACAGTGGCAAGCCGCAGATTAACATCAACTCAGCAATTCTCTCAGAATTAGACAAATTAGAAGCAAAATTAGGGATTCCGGCACTTTCTAACAAAATTCAGGCAAGCCGTCCTTACGGTAGCACAGAGGAATTAGTCTCAAAAAAAGTCATAAATCAAGAGCAATTTGACCAAATAAAAGACATGGTGACAATTGAAGATATAGTTCTTACAGGCGTTGCCAAAGATATCGACTACATGACCAAATTAGGTTTAATGAAAGGTCATCTTTTAGTAGCAAAAGAACTCTTAGAGCAAGGCAAACCAGATCAGGCAGAACCTCACATTGGTCATCCAGTCGAAGAAATCTATGCCGATGTTGAAGATCAGCTCAACGAGCGCAAAGTTCCAGAATTTAAGAACACTCTAATTAAATTACAGGATTTAGTCAAAGCAGGCGCTAAAGATACCAACAAAGTGAATGCTGAATTTCAAACATCAATGCAGGCAGTTGATGGAGCCATCGCAGCTTTACCAGCTCAGCAGCGTCAAGACTCCAAATTTGTGCTGCCAGTAATTAACGGCTTGCTGGATACTGCCAACTCCGAATATGGAGCATCAATTGCCAATGGCAAGATTGCCGCAGTCATTGAATATCAAGACTCGCGAGGATTTATTGCCTATGCTGAAACTCTTTACCAAGATATAAAAGAACAAGTTGCCAAAGATAGCCCCAAAACCGATAAAGCAATTATCGCCACGATGGGAGAATTGAAGAAAGCTTGGCCGACTGTAATCGCGCCTTCTACCCCTGTTAAAACTACTGATGAAGTGACTCAACTAATCAAGACCATTGAGAAAGATAGCCAAGATTTTCTCAAGCAATCTTAAAGTATGGACACAACTAAAAGTAGGGTGGGTGCAAGCCGCCAAAAAGTTGGTAACTTATAGCTATAGATGGTTGTCGGCTTGCGCCCACCTTACAAGTTATTAGTTGTTAGTAGAGAATCGAATCAAAGACAACTAATCAAAAAAGAAAAACAGTTAGCACTAACAACCAACTACTAACAACCAACTACTAGCCACTAACCAAAAATGAACTTTAGCGAAGTATTACCAACATTTGTAATTACCTTGCGGGAAGGTGTCGAAGCCGCCTTAGTCGTAGGAATTGTACTAGCTTGCCTCAAAAAATCCGATCAAAGTCATCTCAATTCTTGGGTTTATGCAGGCGTGGCAGTTGGACTGATTGCCAGCGCTTTAGTAGGTGTATTATTTGGTTGGATAGTTCAAGCCTTTTCAAAGTCAGATCAGCCCTACGCACCAATAATGGAACCCCTGTTAGAAGCTGTATTTAGCATTGTGGCAATCGCAATGTTAAGCTGGATGCTTATTTGGATGACCAGGCACTCTCGATCTATGAAAGCTGAAGTTGAGGGGGCTGTGACTGCCACATTAAAACAAAGTTATGGTGCAGGTTGGGGCGTATTTAGCTTAATTTTGATCGCCGTCTTGCGTGAAGGATTTGAAACTGTTTTATTCATTGCGGCCAAATTTCAGCAAGGCTTAATGCCAACTTTGGGCGCTCTCGCTGGCTTGACTGTTGCGGCGGGAATTGGCGTACTTTTGTTTAAATGGGGCGTGAAAGTTAATATCCGCTTATTCTTTAAATATATGGGCATTCTATTGCTCTTAATAGTAGCGGGTTTAGTAGTATCAACTCTGGGACTTTTGGATATTGTAGTTAATACTTTAGCTCAGATGAATCGCCAATCAGCAGACCTTTGTTTTTATTACGAACGTTTTGCAAAAGTTCATTCTTGCATATTAGGGCCCATAGTTTGGAATACTACCAAAATATTACCTGAAGAGCAGTTTCCTGGGTTAGCGCTAAAAGCGCTATTTGGATATACTGATAGACTTTATTTAGTACAAGCTGTTAGCTATCTTCTATTTTTAGTTACCATCAGCCTGATTTATTTCCAAAGTTTAGGCGGGAAAGTATTTTTTCCAGTTAAAAATAGCCAGTCTGCTATAGTAGAAGACATAAGGCAGAAGGCAGAAGGTAGAAAGTCTTAACTATAAGAACTTACATAACGCCGCAATCCGGGTGGTCAATTACCACGCGGATGGCGACGTTAGGGTTAGATTATATCTGCATATTTCTTAACAGTCAATTATCAACCATTACCGTGATCGAAAATATCTTTGAATTGCAGTAAATCTAAGCTGACAATAACTGGTAAACACTGAAAACATTCTTGCGCCAGTTGCCAACGATCTTCTCGTTGTAGCATAGTAATTAACTTCTCTCTAGCACTTATTAAATAGCGCACATCATTAGCCGCGTAACGCAGTTGCTTTTCAGAAAGATTAGCCGCATTTCCCCAGTCCGAACTTTGGGAGGTTTTATCAAGTTCTACCTGTTCTAATTCCTGCACTAAATCTTTAAGACCATGTTTACCAGTGTAGGTTCTAGCAAGTTTACTAGCAATTTTAGAGCAGAAAACTGGTGCAACATGAATATCTAAATGATATTTCATAGTTGCCATGTCAAAGCGTGCGAAGTGAAAAATCTTGATAATATTGCTGGCTTCCATTAACTTTTTCAAGTTAGGCGCTTCTCTTTGACCTTTGGCAATTCGGACTACAGTTACAATACCTTCTGCGTCGCACAACTGAACTAAACACAAGCGATCGCGCCAAGGTAATAACCCCATTGTTTCCGTGTCAGCAGCAATTGCCTCTGCTGTCAAATAGTGGGATAATAGGGTATCGGGGAGGTCGCGATCGCAAACGTTAAAATCTGTCATTGGTAATTGGTAATTGGTAATTGTTAACTGTTAACTGTTAACTGTTAACTGGTGATTTTCCTTCTTCCTTCTTCCTTCTCTCCTAGATAACTAAATCCTTCTTCCTTCTTCCTTCGGCTATAGCAGACAGGCTGCGGGAAAAACTAGATATTCTAGAAAAAACAGTTTCCAAATAAATTGATAAAACTGCGCGATCGCAGCTTTATCTTGCAAATCTACTCTCATACTCCAAAACCACATTAAACCTAGTGCGGCTATATGAGTAATTCCCAGAAATAGCGAGTTAATATCTTTCAGCCATAAAGCACCAGCAATTGTCATCCCCATATAACAAAAGGTTAGCACCCACCGAGACAAGTTGAAAACAGCTTGTTTACCTAATTGGAGGGTAAAAGTTGTAATGTTATATTGGCGATCGCCTTCCATATCGGGAATGTCTTTGAAAATTGCGATCGCGAAGGTAAACACTAACACAAATAGCGTTAAAGCTAAAACTTCTGAGGGAAGGAAGAATGAAGAAGGAAAAAGGAAGAAGGAAGAAGGAAGAGAAAATAAGGTATAATCTTTCTTTCCCAATTCTAATAGCCATTGAAAATGCAAAAATAACCCTAAGTTAACGATTGCACCGCGAACACTAAAGATGCAAATTGCTGCCCAAAATGGAAAACGCTTTAACCGGATTGGAGGCAAAGAATAAGCCGTTCCTATAGCCAAACTGATGCCAACTGTCGCTAATAAAAAAGGCCCTTGAAACACAGAACAAAGGACTGCAATTACCCCAGCAATTGCTACAATTATTTGAGCCTGTTTCTGCGAAAACTCTCCCGCAGCTAAAGGCAAATGAGGTTTATTAATTTGGTCAATCTCAACGTCTTCGAGTTGGTTGAGTCCGACAATATAAATATTACCCCCAATACAGGCAATCCACGCTCCCAAGATCGCAACTAAATGAGAACTAGAAAAACCAGCAGGAGACTTCGCCAAGGCAATTAAATACAGTCCCAGTACGCTGAGGGTAGTACCGACGATCGTATGAGGACGAGAAAATTTCCAAAAAGAGTACCAAGGTGCAGTAGACTGCACAGCAGAGGTGTGAGAGGGTAGAGTTGGGTGTGAGTCAGACTTTTGCTCAAAAGTTTGTTTCATAATTTACCGCAATATAAAGATCGAAGTTAATTTTAATCCAATTCAGGTTATACCATATTTTGTACCATTATCAATCAAGGATTTCATTGCTGAGCGGAGGCGGGTTTTTTAATCTTTACTGCTCTCTTTAAAGCTGTTGGCAAACCCGCCTCTATAGGTTTTTGACAAGGAAGAAAGAGATGAGAGATAATTAACAACCAACAACTAACAACCAACAACCAACAACTAACAACTAACAACTAACAACTAACAACTAACAACTAACAATTACCAATTACCAATTACCAATTACCAATTACCAATTACCAAATCCACTTGTCTAAACAGCGATTCTAAGGTAGTTGAGTTATCCAAAATAACATCAGCTTGTTGACATTTTTCTACTAAAAGCATCTGGCTGTTAATTAGAGTTTGAGCGCGATCTAAGTTAATGCGATCGCGCTCAACCAAGCGTTCGAGTTGCTGAGAACGCGGACAATACACGACCCAAATTTCTGTAACCAAGTCAGTCATGTTAGCTTCAAAGAGGAGAGGTACAGCTAATACAATTCTTAACGGGCGAATGCTTTGGCGATTTTGCCCAGAAATACCGATTTTGATTTCCTGTAAGAGGCGATCGCGCACGTAAGGATGAATCTGCTTTTCCAACCAACGCAACTCTTCTGAGTTGTTAAAAACAATATTACCTAGCGATCGCCGATTGAGGCTACCATCAGGAAGTAATACCTCCCTCCCAAAGCGTTCTACTATTCGGGCTAAAATAGGTGTTTCTGGCAGCACAGCTTCACGGGCATAGATATCCGCATCCAAAATTGGCAATTGATAAGCATTAGCCAGATAATTAGATACAGTGGTTTTCCCAGTAGCGATGCCGCCAGTTAGACCAATCAGGCGTACTTCCTCGCCGATCCCAGTTTCTTTTTTTTCGACAATCATTGCCAATCTTTGGTATGTTAGTGTTACGATCGCATTTAGATTTTCGATTTGGGGCTGGCAGTGGAAACAAAGGATATTAGGGTGTTACCAGTGGTCTGCAATAGGAATTAGGCATAATTTGGGGTAACGCCACCGGGACGGCAGTACAAGCACCGCCTAGAAAACGGTGTAGCGTTACTGATGCTTAAGTCCTTTTTAATCTCAAAATCTCTCATCTCAATCCTATGATAGAGGTCAAGACCGAGGCAAAACCCTATGAAACCTCAACGTGCTATACGGTCGGTTCTCGCAGCACTTCCCCTTGCTGGAATTTGGATATTGGATTTCTCCCCTTCCTCGTTTTCCAGGCCAGAGAACTCGGCATTATTGGTAATTTTCCCACAATCTCTATCCGCCGTTGCCCAGCAACTTGTCCCAGCCCCTGATGGTACTGGTACTATAGTCGCCCCCAATGGCAACCGCTACGATATTAAAGGTGGTACTGTGTCGGGAGATGGCGCGAATCTCTTCCATAGTTTTACTCGGTTTGGTTTAGACTCCGGTCAAGCTGCCAATTTTTTGACTAATCCTGCCATTCGCAACATTTTAACTCGTGTGGTTGGCGGTGATGCTTCTGTAATTAATGGTCTGATATCTGTCACGGGCGGTAATTCCAATTTATACATTATGAATCCCGCCGGGATTATTTTTGGTGCGAATGCCAGATTGGACGTACCGGGGTCATTTATGGCGACTACTGCCAATGGGATTGGCTTTGATAACCGCTGGTTTAATGCTACAGGAATTAATGACTACACGGCATTAATTGGCACTCCCAATACTTTTAGTTTGGGCCAGGAAGCAGGGGCAATTGTCAATGCAGGTGAATTGACAGTTGGAGAAGGACAAAATTTAACATTGCTAGGCGATACGGTAATTAATACTGGAAAATTATCGGCACCAGGGGGACAAATTACTATTGCTGCTATCCCTGGAGAAAATGTGGTGCGGATAACTCAAGCCGGTCATTTACTGCAATTGGAAATTGCAGCAAATCAGTCAGGAATAGAAGCTAGAAATCCGGGATCTTCGTCACAAATTACACCCCTTGCTTTGCCTAGATTACTGACAGGTAGCACTATGAGAGATGCTACTGGTTTAGCTGTGAATTCTGAGGGTCAAATTGTGCTGACTGCTTCAGGGCAAACTATACCCTCAGCGGCCGGGACTGCGATCGCATCAGGTTCCTTGAATGTTTCCTCTGAAACTATGGGAGGAACAGTTAATGTTTTAGGCACGCGAGTGGGGTTATTAGGAGCAAATATTGACGCTTCCGGCTGGTTTGGTGGGGGAAATGTGCGAATTGGGGGAGATTTTCGGGGGATGGGAACAGTCCCGAATGCGACTGCTACTTATATCGATCGCAATACTGCGATCGCAGCAGATGCGATCTCAACTGGTAACGGCGGCCGTGTTATCGTCTGGGCCGACGCTACAGCAGGCTTTTTCGGTCGCATCACCGCTAGGGGAGGTGCGGGGGGATTTGTCGAAGTTTCGGGTAAAGAAAATCTGATTTTCGATGGAAGTGTTGATACTAGGGGGATGAGTGGTGCGGGTACTTTGTTACTTGACCCGACTAATATCAACATTGTGGATGGAGAACAGGGTGCAGATGATAGTGCGATTGCACAAGGTAGTATTTTCGCAGAAGACTCGACTACTAATACTAATTTTACAATCTCCAGAAAAGCTCTAGAAAATCTCTCCGCCACTGCTGATGTAGTATTGGAGGCAACTAACAACATCACTATAGCCCCCCTCGCTTCAGGTGAGTTGAAGCTTAAGGCAAGTACGGGTTCAGTTACTTTTACGGCTGACTCCGATCGCGACGCAGTGGGGTCATTTTCTATGAGTCCTAGCGACACGATTAGCACTGAGGGGGGAAGAATATCGATTTCTGGAACTGCGATCGCAGTGGGGAATATCATTACCAATGGTGGGGATATTAACCTCGCCAGCAGCATCGGACAAATCAATGCAGGTAATCTTTCCTCCTCTAATTTATCTGCTGTCGGTGGCAATATTACTCTCACTAGCGGCGGCAATATTGCGATCGCTTCTCTGTTATCTACAGGTAAAACTACGGGCGGAGATATTAGTTTAGACAGCAACGCCACAATTCGAGTAGAGGATTTGTCTGCATCTGGAAATACAGGCGGAAATGTTACTGCTACTGCCTTTGGTAATCTTGAAGTCGGTAAAGTGACTACGGAAGGTGATAGTAAAGGTGGAGATATTAACCTTACCAGTCGAACCAGTTCAATTA
>NZ_JAQMUA010000493.1:0-16162 GCF_028330895.1 Kamptonema animale CS-326
CCCTCTTCCTTCTTCCTTCTTCCTTCTCCTTACCACTTACACAGCCAGTGTAACAATTAAGGGGTGACACGCAGAATTGTCCTCCGTACCCCTGCATTTAAGCCTCCATGTACCTCTACTCCCTTGTTATCGAGGAAAACCTGCTATAATCTTATAATTTAGTGCCTATTCTTACCCGTGCATTTTCCCAGGAGGCAACCATGAACGCTTTATCTATTTTAGATGAAGTTGTTAGCATACTCGAAAATGATGTTAACGCCCAGCGCATCAAAAGATTAATACTGTTTGCCTGCAAAGAGATCTGGGAAAACGATTCAAGCGTCCTCGAACGTACCGATCTGCGTGAAATCATCCGCAACTTATGTATCAAATATAGTCAAGTAGAAGATATTGAAGCTGTCTTAAATAGTATTGTTTCCAAAGTCAATAAAAAGACAGAATATGCTTTGATCGCGACTACAATTATCACTCAAATCACCAGATTATACACAGAAGAAGACACAGAAGTTGAAACCACCCTATCCAACTCTTTCGCCTTTCAAGTCCCCACATATTTTGTAGAGCCTTTAAATTCTCCCCAGCCAACAGAAACAGAAGAAGAACAACTCGAAAATCCCGGCTATCTATTTGATGTCCGGCAGAAAATTCTACAACAGACAAACCCTCTTCGCGCCAAAATTCTAATTTTTTCTACACTTTACCATGAATTTAGTTTCAGCGAGCGAGATTGGTCGCTGTTGAAAACACAAGAACTAGACCACTTACTGCGCCAACTCCTTAATGCTTGTCCCACCCTTACAGAACTCGAATCTCAATTATACAGAACCGCCAACAAACTCGATAATTCTGATGAAAATGCCCAAGCTGCCAGCGTCATTATCCAAGCTATGACAAATTGTTATGTACAGGAAAAACAAGAACCAGATCCCGATGAAAGTATTAACGATCGAGGATATGAAGATACCCACTTAATGAATAACATTTTTCAAGAAACCACACTGACTAACGATGTCGGTTATTTTGAGGACGGCGAGATTACAATGATGGGTCAAGCTGCTGCGGGCAATTTTTATTATAATCCCCAAGCAAGTCAACTATGGCCAGCCCATACAATCTTTTCTCCGGGAGACGATACCCAAACAAGCGATCCCGATGCCACTTGTGAATTAAGCCCACCGCCCCTAACAACCTATCACGTTTCTGAATCAGTAGAAAGTGATGAAGATTCCCCTCACAGTGCAGCGGCGGCCCTCAATATTACCGACTCCATTAAACAAAAATTGGAGTTAGAAGAAGAGATTCAAGCATTAGTTACTGAAAGTAGTAATATTGTAATGACTACAGTAGAAAGGACACTTAGTGAGTTAGAAGTTGCCTTAGATAGACAAGTTGCCCACGAAAATACAGAGGAACAATTAGTTCAAAAATATAAAGCACTTAGAGATTTTATTGGCAATGTTGAGGGATTCACTTCTAAATTAATGCAAATTTTGAGTCAATTAGAGTCAGCAGAAAGACAGCGCCTTAATCTTCATACTCCTAATCCTAATTCTTCTGAAAAAGAGCCGCAAAACTCAAATCATGGTAAGATAAATCAGCAAAGACTTGTGGAACTAGCAAGGCAGGGCAACCCCAAAGCGATCGCAGTTTTACTGAATCAATTTCTACAGCCAAAAGGCATTAATGCTATAGCGCTTTTAAGAGACGGTTGCTTTCATATACTTCTCGAATCTGCCCAAGTACCAAATAAAGAAGTAACAGCCAAATTTGTACAGAATAAGCTGGCAAGTTTGAAATCAAAATCGATCACTCATGTTAAAGTTCATGGCCGTCAATCAGGGAATAAGTCCGTCGCTTGGACTCAAGAAGTTCTTAATCCCAACACTTGAAAAAATCACATTTTCCCAAAAAATAACAATCATTAATTATGAATCCTGGCGAACTTTTGAGGAGATATACAGCAGGAGAATTAGATTTTAAAGGTATAAATCTCAGAGGAGTACACCTGAGTGGTGCGGACTTAATTGGCGTTAATTTGAGCGGTGCAGACCTTCATGGTGCAAACCTAATGATGGCATACTTAAGCCGAATTAATTTTCAGCGTGCAAATTTAATTAACGCAAAGCTATGTGGTGCTAATTTAAATCAGGCAAATTTGAGCAGCGCCAATCTCGCGGATGCAGACTTACACGGTGCTAGTTTACAAGGCGCAGACTTTCGCAAAGCTAACATATCTTTGGCAATTTTGCTCGATGCAAACTTAACTGATGCTGATATGCGGGGAGTCAATTTACAGGGTGCAGACTTACGCGGTGCGTGTTTGCGAGGGGCAAATTTACGATACGAAAGGCGAGTTTTTGAGGCTGTAAATTTGCGAGGTGCAAATCTGCGAGATGCAGATTTGCGGGGTGTAAACCTAACTAATGCCGATTTGAGTAAAGCCGATCTTACTGGTGCTAACCTCAGTGAAACTGTACTCCGCGAAGCTAATTTAAGTCAGGTAAATCTCAGTAATGCAGTCCTAGAAGGTGCATTTCTAACTGAAGCCAATTTAACTCAAGCAAATCTCTCTCGCGCCATCATGACTAATGCCAAAATGGAGAGAGCAGTATTAATAGATGCAGAAATGGCTGGTGTAAAATTACACGGTGCGTTCTTACCTGATGCTAAACTTCATAAGGCTAATTTGAGTGAGGCTGACCTCAGTAGGACTAACTTAATAAGGGCGGATCTGAGTAGAGCTAATTTGAGTCAGGCTAATTTGAATGAGGCTGATTTAACTGATGCTTACATGGCTAAGACAGACTTACGCGATGCGATATTGAACCGTGCAAATCTTACGAGAGCAGATTTAAGCACTGCTAATTTAATGGGCGTACAATTGCGCGGTGCAACTATGCCTAATGGGGAGATTCACGATTAATGCAAGGAAGAAGGAAGAGTAAGTCAGTTTATTTTAGGTTCAGCGTATATTATGCAGATAAATCACTTCCTTTGCCGATTTTTGCGGAACAGTAGGCAGAGGGAACTTTGCAATAGCGACATTCCCAATCGCTAGGTTTTGGTTGGGGAGGTTGAGAATTACAAAGCATAGCAATTAACTGTTGTAAACGCTGTCTAAATTGCTCAGTAACGCACCATTTAGGAATATCTAAAATGCGATCTCGCTCAACTAAGCGGCCGTGCGGAATATGACCTTTAAACAGATGTTTAGTTTCAGTTGCAAAAGGCAACATTGACATATAGAGAAGCATTTGCATTTTATGGGAATCTTTTGGTTTGCCCGTTTTGATATCTTCAACAACTGCCCAATCATCTTTGATAGCAATAATATCAGGTCTGCCGGCAACGCAGATATCAAAGGTTTGACCTTGATATTTGAAGGAGTTTTGATTTTCAACATACACGGTGAAGTCTTCATTTTGCAGTTGTAATGCTCGTTGAATTAGCTTTTCCTCATGTTCTGAGGGGTCAAAGGTACTCGGTTGTTTTTTAAATTGATGGTGAGTTGTTTTCCATAATGCGTGTGGGCAATCTTTTTCGTTTGCTAAAAGTTGGGCAAGTCCAGTTACAGTGGCGTAGAGATTTCGTCTTTTTTGGGCTTGTGTTGGCATATTTGTTAGCGGAGGCATTTTCATAATCAACTTCCTTTTGGTTAAGATTAAAGATTCATACTTTCACTATAAAAAAGTTGATATAGTTGGCAAGACCCTTGACATAGTTGTTTTTATGGCGAGCTAGTTTGTCTAGTTTATTTAGTTGAAATAGTCGAAATAGTTGAAATAGTTTTATGGTTTTAGTGCTTTTATTTCTGATAGGGATGTGCTAGATTGAAATAGAGGTTTTATAAACCAGGTTTCTCCCCTACTGAATCGCCAGAGGTATCCCGATGACTCCTGAACAAGTAAAGTTTCTTAACGACATTGCAGCCGAATTGAAAACGCAGCCAGGGTTTAATGATAGAGAGCAATTATTTTTCCCCCTGCGGTTCGATAAAAATCGCCCAGTCGCAATTAAACACAAAGAAATTGCCGAAAATTTAATGCCAAAAGATCCTCTTCTTGGCGGTGGAAAATACGTAATTTCAATCGGAACAACAGTGCAAAATATTGTGAGTCGAATGGTAGGGCGATTGAAAAAAGAAGACATCTCAGAGAAAGAAACAAAAAAAACAATTAAATCAGAGAAAGAAACAAAAAAACCAATTAAACCAGCCATCAAAGGGCTATATGAAGCGGAAATGAGAGCCGATGGGGTAGATGTTGATAGTTTACTGAATAGAGAACCAGGAGAAAGAGGTTCTTGGGAAGTTGTTTATCATTGGCTATGGAGTCACAAATATCTGCGGTGGCTTGAGGCTAATAGCTGGGAAATTTTGCAAAACAAAGCTAAGTCTGATTGCCCCTGGATACAGTTTATACCAGCACAAGAAATAGCATCTAAAACAAGAACTCCTAAGCGGCAATCGCCACCTGCTTCTGCCCAGAAAGTTCCGTCCACAATTCCCGTGAATGAGCCACTTTCGATGATGGTAGATTTGGCATATCCTAACTATCAATTACTTTTGTTTAATCGCAGTGCTGAGGGGCAATATTTACTTTGTCCGTCTTTGAGTTTTGCACCCAAGGGGTTGATAGATAAACCGCCGATTTTGTTGCCTCAAAAGGATTCTTGGGCTGATGAGAATCAGGAATGGTTTACTTTTGAGGTACTAGGTAAAGAAGAATTTTTGGCAATTGCACTGGAGAAGCCTTTAAATTTAGATTGGTTGGTTCCCCGTGACGATGATTCTTTACCCGAATGTACAGGATCGCGCTTTAAAGAGTTATTTGACAAACTCGAACAGCAAGAGAATTGCCATCTTTTTTATCAAAGTTTTGAGGTGGTGGAATGAGAAACCGCAGCCTAGAAACCCAGTTTCTCACTCACTACCAGATAGTCCGTATATGGGGATAATTCAAAATTTTGGCATCACAAGTGACTAAGGGAATGTCGTATCGTCTCGCAATCGCGACTAAAATTCTGTCTGCGGGATCTTTATGGAAAGTCTCAGGTAAGGATGTACTCGCGATCGCATCGAGTGGAGATAGCGGTTCAATCACAATACCAGAATGAGTGGATGCTAACTTGTACCATTCATCTATCGGTAAAGGTAGTATCAATTTACCAATACTAGATTTAACCGCAATTTCCCAAACCGAAATCGCAGATACTAACAAACCATTGTGAGCTTCTTCAGTATCAATTGCCATACGTGCAGTTTCAGACAATTGACTGGGATCGTGAAGTAGCCATAACCAAATATGAGTATCGAGTAAAATCATTCTCCCAAAGCATCCCAAAGTTCAGACATTGGTTCATCAAAATCGGCGGCAATTGTAATTGGCATTCCCCGCAATGGATAATGTTTTTTAGGCAAATCAGAAATCGGATAAGGAATAATACGAACGACTGGCAAACCATTGCGGGTAATGACAAGTTCAGACTGGGTAGCAGCAATTTCATCAACAATTGCTGTTAGTGAGACATCGGTTTCCTGTATGTTTAGATATTTCATACTTTCAACTTGCTATGATTTTATCTTTTCATTGTTTTGAAAATGCAGCTACTATATGATTATATCATTCTCAGTCGGTAAAAAATCAGGATTAAGAACTTCTTCGACTGTAAAGGGAGACTCTGGGGGAAATATCTCAATAGATAAACCTGTTTCACCTGCGGCTAGTTTCCTAGCATTTTGATAAGATTCATTAAAAATCTCTTCAAAAAAACGATATAAACTCGGACTGGTTTTGAAAGTATCTTCGAGGCGTATCCGATGTTCTATAATGGTGTAATGCCAACTATTTGTTTGTTTTTCCGGCTGATATTTATATTTGAGTAAGTGCATTAAAAGTACCCTCAAATTACTTTTTAAAGCATTTTTATCGTTTCTCCCCATACTTTCCAGTTCCTCTAGTAAGTTCTCTAAATCTATTTCGGCAAATTTCCCCTCTTTTAATAAGTTAATAGTTGTCTGTAACCACAGATAAAAATCCTGTTCATAAAGGGATGTTATTGCAGTTGTCATTGATTGGATAGTTGTCATTTTGTTTGACTCCCTTTCTCTTATCTACATAAGTGTAACATATTCGATAATTTATCGCTAGATAGGGTTAAGAAACCGGGTTTTTGTTATAATTTAGGCAGACTCACCTAGAGTTGACTAAGAAACCCGGTTTCTAAACTACTCAATACTTTGAATTAACTTAATGTTATTTCTCAGCCATTCATTGACCAAAACTTGAACCTCAATCTTTTTATGTTCAGCAATTTTATTCACAAAATCCTCGACATCTGGTTCGAGATAAATGGGATAATGAAATGTAGCATCAGGATGATAAAATTTGCCTTGCTCTGCTTGGGAAAAGTCATACTCTGACTTCATGATTTCCTCTTTCAATTTTACTCTGTTTTTAATCATACTTTATTAATTGATTGATCAGTAAAAAAACAATAATGAACCAACAACGAATTGCTGCCTATTATCAATTGATACCAAAACTGCTTGAATGCTCCAATGGAGAAGAAGCGCAAATCTTAAACCAATATTTCCAGTTAATTGACCCTGGACTTAGGCAAGAAATAATTGCAGTTGCTAAACAATTTGATGATGCTGGCAACCAAGATATGGCTCTTGTTTTAACTAACCATGCCTTGCAAGTGACGGAATTTTTCGGTAGTGACCAGCAACCCACTTTAATTAGAAAAAAGATAGCCGATATTGTATTAGCTTGGGGAATGAGGCAATTTTGCATTAGTCACTTTCTTGTGGCTCTTCAGTGCTGGGAAGAGTGTCTTATAATTTATCAAGCCATTCACGACCGCAAAGGGGAAGCAAATTCTCTGGGGAATTTAGGTAATGCCTACCGAACTCTGGGAGAATATGAACGAGCGATTACTTTTTACGAAAAGTCTTTAGTTATTAGTCGGGAAATCAAAGACCGCAAAGTAGAAGCGTATGCTCTAGGAAATTTAGGTATTGTTTACTTTTATTTGGAGGAATACAAACAAGCGATCGCCTTTCAAAAGCAGTCTTTAACGATTAAACGTAAAATTAAAGACCTCTCTGGGGAAGCAAACTCTCTAGGAAATTTAGGAAATGCGTACTGTTTTCTAGGAGAATACGAACAAGCACTCAGCTTTCAAAAAAAGTCCTTAGTCATTTGTCGGAAAATCAAAAATCGCCTTGGGGAAGCTACTTGTCTGGGAAATCTAGCTGCTATTGACTACTTCCTGGGAAAATACAAACAAGCGATCACTGTTCAAAAAAAGTCTTTAGCGATTAAGCGGCAAATCAAAGACCGCCTTGGGGAAGCTACTTCTTTGGCAAGTTTAGCAAACGCATACGACAAGTTGCAACAACCAGATAAAGCTATAAAGAACTACCGAGACTGCCTGAAAATTACCAAAACCGAAACCACCATAACCATGCCAGCCGAATGCTTCAAAGCAGGACGCAACCTCGGTGATATAGGCTTTACCCAAGGCGACTGGCAACTCGCCTTAGAAGGATACGAACCCGCCATAAAAGCAGTCGAACAACTCCGCAAAGGTTCAACCACCGACAAACGCCGCCAAGAAATCATTGCAGAAGCCATCTCCGTTTACGCCAACGCCGTCCAATGCTACATCAACCTCAAACAATACGATAAAGCCGTCGAAACCGCAGACCGTTCCCGTTCCCGCCACCTCGCGGACTTATTCGCCAGCAAAGACCTCTACCCCCAAGGCGAAATTCCCCCCGAAGTCGAAGAATACTATCGCCTGCAACAACAAAGTAACCGTTTGCGTTTCTCTGAAAATGACGGTACAAAAGCACTCGGCACTACTCGCCAACCAACCCCCAATGACGACGCAATCATCAAAAAGATTGAAGCAGAAAAACAAAAAGCTTGGCTAAAAATTCGCAGTAAAGATGAAGTTTTGGCGGGTCAATTGCAACCAGATCCACTCAGTTTTAAGGATATGCAAGCCTTAATTCCTGATGCCGAAACCGCCATCCTCAATTTTTACACCACTGATGAACATACCCACATTTTCATCTTGCGGCAAAATCAACCAACCCAACTCTATACCTGCGAAGGTCAAGGAATTGAAACTTTGCAAAATTGGCTATTCAACAACTGGTTAAAACCTTATAAAGAAAACAAACCCGCATGGCCAAATCAAATGGGTAAATTTCTCCACAAACTCGCTAACCGCCTGCAAATTAATCGACTGATTGAACAATATCTCAACGGCATCAAAGAACTGATTATCATCCCTCACCTGTACCTGCATCAAATCCCCTTTGCTGCTTTACCATTAACCGAGATTTCTATTCCCCAAAGTGATACAAATTCCGACCAAACACGCGGCTTAAAACCTCTCAGCAAACCCACAATCACCCCTACCAAAACCCCACCCCAAAAACAACCCGAATATCTCAGCGATAAATTCCGCCTTCGCATCGTTCCCAGTTGCCAAATTCTCAACTTTTGCCACCAGCGAGGCAACCTTAAACCTGCCACAATGGGAATCGTGGAAAATGCCACTGGCGACCTCATATTTACCGGTTACGAGTGCGAAACCCTGGCAACTATGCACAACGTTGATAAAAATTACCGCCTCCAATACCAGCAAGCAACTATCAGCAATTATCAAAAATTACTCGATCGAGTGCAAGTTCTCCATTCCAGTCATCATGCCAGTTCCGATCTGAATGATTCCCTGGAATCAAAACTGTATTTATGCGACGGCGAAATCAACCTCAGTCGTGTTTTTACCTGGAGATTTAAAGACTTAGCCGAAGTGTTCCTCGCCTGCTGCGAAACTAATTTAACCTCTACTCAAATTACTGACGATCCCCTCAGTATTGCCAGCGGTTTCCTCTGTGCGGGGGCGCGAAATGTAGTCAGTACCTTGTGGAAAGTTGATGATTTAGCAACGGCTTTATTTTCCATTTTATATTATCAGGAAAAGCAGGATTGTAGCCGTTCAGAAGCGCTGCGAAAAGCACAATTTAAGCTCCGTAACTTGACAGGAAAGGAATTATCTGCTAAGTATAAAGGGCAATTAGAGGATTATTTTAAGCAGAAAGAAACGGGGCAAAATGCAAGAGGAACTCTCAATAATGTGCGGTTGCGCTTAGGCTTACTTAGTCGGCAAGAATTGCCCTTTATCAGTCCCTATTATTGGGCCGGGTTTGTATCGCAGGGTTTAGCATAATATCAATGCCAAGACAAGGCGGTTGAAACCGCGTCTACACACACGAAACCCGCCTGCGCGGGTTGAAACTCTATAGTCCGCGCAGGCGGACGAAAGTTTGTGTAGCCGCGAATTCCATTCGCGAGGAATTAATAACAACCACCCATCAAAACAAAAAGTATCTCTGTGCCATTGGCAAAACCGTTGCTGGTTCACAAGTTAATAATTCCCCATCGGCCCTCACCTCATAAGTTTCTGAATCTACCTCCATTTGAGGCAAAGCATCATTCAGTTTCATATCTCTTTTCGTGATTTGTCGCGTCCCCGAAACAGCTAAAGTTTGCTTTTGCAAACCTAACTGCTTAGCGATATCATTTTCTATACCAGCTTGGGAAACAAAAGTAAAAGAAGTTGCGGCTAGAGCACCGCCAAAACTGCCAAACATGGGCCGAGAATGCACGGGTTGAGGTGTGGGAATACTAGCATTAGCATCTCCCATTTGGGAATATGCGATCGCACCTCCCTTAATTACAATTTCTGGTTTCACACCAAAAAATGCCGGCCGCCACAAACACAAATCTGCTAATTTCCCCTCTTCCACAGAACCCACATATTGAGAAATACCGTGAGTAATAGCGGGATTAATCGTATATTTGGCAATATATCGCTTAGCCCGAAAATTATCCGCTAACCCCTGTTGTTCGTCATTAAGAGATGGTAAATATCCTCGTTGCACTTTCATTTTGTGCGCTGTTTGCCAAGTGCGAATAATTACTTCCCCGACTCTTCCCATCGCCTGAGAATCGGAAGAAATCATGCTAAAAGCACCTAAATCGTGTAAAATATCCTCAGCAGCAATGGTTTCTCTTCTAATTCTTGATTCAGCAAAAGCCACATCTTCAGGAATGCCTCGATCTAAGTGGTGACACACCATCAACATATCTAAATGTTCTTCCAATGTGTTGACTGTGTAGGGACGAGTGGGATTAGTTGAAGAGGGTAAAACATTAGCTTGACCGCAGACTTTAATAATATCAGGTGCGTGTCCGCCGCCTGCACCTTCGGTGTGATAAGTATGAATTGCCCGATTTTTAAAAGCAGCAATTGTCGCCTCGACAAATCCCGCTTCATTGAGAGTATCAGTGTGAATTGCTACTTGTACGTCGTACTCGTCAGCAACACTTAAACAGGTGTCAATTGTGGCGGGTGTAGTTCCCCAATCTTCGTGCAATTTTAAACCCATTGCACCGGCATTAATTTGTTCAATTAATCCTTGGGGTTGACTGCTATTTCCTTTACCTAAAAATCCGAGATTCATGGGGAAAGCATCGGCAGCTTGTAGCATTCGGTAAATGTGCCAAGGGCCGGGGGTGCAAGTGGTGGCATTTGTGCCTGTTGCGGGGCCAGTACCGCCGCCGATCATGGTGGTAATTCCTGATGCGATCGCTACTTCAATTTGTTGGGGACAAATAAAGTGAATGTGGCTGTCAATTCCCCCCGCAGTGAGAATCATGCCTTCGCCAGCAATAACTTCTGTGCCGGGGCCGATAATAATATCTACGTTATCTTGAATGTAGGGGTTTCCGGCTTTACCAATTTTGTCAATTTTGCCATTTTTAATGCCAATATCTGCTTTAACAATTCCCCACCAATCTAATATTAAAGCATTAGTAATTACGGTGTCAACGGCTCCGTCAGCATTAGAAATGGGGGATTGTCCCATGCCATCCCTGATGACTTTACCGCCGCCAAACTTGACTTCATCACCGTAGGTGGTGAGGTCTTGTTCGACTTCAATGAATAATTCTGTGTCAGCTAGGCGGACGCGATCGCCTGTTGTTGGGCCAAAGGTTTCTGCGTAGGCGCGGCGATCCATTCTGTAACTCATTTTAATGCACTCCTTACTTCATTTAATTTTGCCACAAACTTGTTGACCTGTTCTTCTGTTTTAAAGAATCCTTCGGCAACTGCACCAGACCGATCATCTTGCGATATTTGTTTATAGTTAGGTAACAGAGGAACTAACTTTTCTACATCAATGTTCAAATAGTCTGAAAGTCGATGTGTATACACCTTAAATTTCAGACCATCGTTAGGTGTGCTTTCAGTTAGCAAGAGATTTAAGATGACTTGGCTATTTTGAACAGCCCCTTTCAATGCAAGACCTTTTTGTGTTGTATTGATCCAAAATACCTTTGGTATAAGTCCGTTGTAAAGCAATCTATACAGTCCACCAATTTCATTACTATCTGCTATTTCAGCTAATTGGTTCAGGGTTAAGTTAGAATTCCTTTTGCCTCCTCCTGTATTTGGCTTTCTTTCAGCATCAATCAAAAATTTTCTGGCTAACAACTCCCTACCACTAGACTCACGAAAATACTGGAATGTGGCGACATTAATTCTCACACCATAAGTTTCTGATAAGTATTGAATAATCCGTTCAGAACTACTATCTATCTGTGCAGCTACAATTATAATATTGTGTTGAGCATTCAAAAGATCGGGTAATTCTGAGCTAAATTTATCACGGAAAGCATTTTCTAAGTTACTACCATTTTTAGTAATTAAATAACCATTGGCAATTTCTGTAACTCTCTCGTTTGACAAATCCTTGACCCATGAGGCATAATCCAAGGCTTGTGCTGTTACTTCTCTTGCTGTTTTATCTTTCTTTAACTCAACAATGACTAAATCTCCGTTTCTATCTATACATAAAAGGTCAAGTTTTCCACCATAATCAGTAATCACTTGCCTGCCGATTACTAAGAGATCGTCTGCTAGGATTGAGATATCATGATCGAGCCAGGTTTCTAAACGAGATTCTAAGTCTAATTTAGATTGAGTAATTTCATTCAATTGATCCTTTGATATTTCCCACAGTCTAATTCGATCGGGCATACCGTATTATACTCCTACTAATCATTTATTTTGAAATTCGCAGAAGTCTCATCCATCTAATTGACCGTTAATTTTACCATTAAATCCATAAACTTGACGACTGCCAGCAAAAGGTAATAAATTAACTTCTCGCTCGTCTCCCGGTTCAAATCTAACTGCTGTCCCAGCGGGAATATCTAAACGCATTCCTTTAGCCGAATCTCGATCGAATTCCAAAGCTTCATTCACCTCAAAAAAATGATAGTGAGAACCAATTTGGATGGGACGATCGCCTGTATTTGCCACTAGCAACCGCACAACTGAACGATCTGCATTCAGTTCAACTTCCCCATTTGCAACAATCATTTCACCGGGAATCATAATCAAGCTCCGTTTATATTTATTATCGAATTGGATCGTGGACTGTCACCAGTTTTGTGCCATCGGGAAATGTGGCTTCAACTTGTACTTCATGTACCATTTCTGCAATGCCTTCCATCACATCTTCCCGCGTTAAAAGAGTTGTACCATAACTCATTAAATCTGCGACAGTGCGACCATCTCTTGCACCTTCTAAAATGGCGGCAGAAATATAGGCGATCGCTTCTGGATAGTTCAATTTTACACCTCTTTCCTTCCGTCGCTCTGCTAGTAAAGCAGCGGTGAAAATCAGTAATTTGTCTTTTTCTTGTGGTGTTAGTTGCATCTTTATTGCTCCGAGGGAATTATTTTCTCAAGTTCGGTTATTAACGGCGGTAAATTGTCAGTGACTACATCCCAAACAATATCCAAATTGACCTCAAAGTAAGCATGAATCAGACGATTTCTCATACCGATGATTTGCGGCCATGGAATTTGCGGGAGTTCGTCTTGACGCTCTCTTGTAATATTAGCAGCAGCTTCACCAACAATTTCAATACATTTTACCAGAGATAGGGTTAGCATCCGGTTTGTATTGAGGTCACTCCTAGTTTTGTCTTGAGCAAATAAGACAGCTTCTCTTGCCGCGTCTAGGATATGACGCAGACGAGTATCATTATCTATAAACATATATTACCTCTGCTGAATCAACAACTTTTTGGCGAAAATAGTGGCTTAACTCTTCTGGGGTTCGCAAATCCACTTTACGTCCTAACATTTCTGTTAGTTCTATTTCCATAGTTACTATCCTTAAGCCTATTTTGTGTCCCGGTATAAATTCTACCAGCACATCAACATCACTATCTGCTCTAAAATCACTCCGCAAAACTGAGCCAAAAAGTGATAGTTTACTAATGTGGTTTCTCTGGCAAAAATCAGCGATCTTATCCTCACTAATCTTAATCGGAAGTTGCTGGTATTTTTCTTGAGATACTATTTGCATATTGTTGTAATCAATAATTATCTGATGATATTATATCATCTAGTTCTTGACATTAATTAAACCTTGTGCCAGAATCTAAAAACATAATGCTAACTTGGCCATACTCTTGGCAAACAAACAGGGCGATCGCGCACCTCCAGCCGCAGCAATTGCCAAACCGCGATAAACCAACTTCTCGCCTCAGCAGTTGATGAACCGCGATATCGGCACAATAAGCCATTTGTCAGGCGCGTAACCCCTGCGGAAGGTTGAATTTTTGCACCATTACCCTTATCGTCAAGGCGAGTATTTTGCCAAAGCGATGCCTGCGACTGGCTAAGCCTACGCGCTTTTTCCACAATCTCCGCAGTCACGGGTTGCCCTACCCAGGCAAGGCTGGCCGCTACAGGCTGTCCCCCTAAGCCATGCTCGCTTTCCAGCATTTCTTCACCCTTGAGTAATTGCCTGTCAATCCACAGAGGACGACCTTGCTGCCAGACTTCAACGTGCGATCGCCACTCTCCCGACACAAATCTTTCCCCCCTAGCAGTGCGCCCAAATCGCGTAATTTCCCACAGCAACAAGCTTGCTCCTAGCTCTAATTCTACCCGCAAATCTTGGCGGTAAATCGCCCCAGCAAATACAATTGTTTCCTGCGGCAACCATTCTAAATTAGCATTTGCAGCCAGCTTTATTTCAATAGTTTGTCTAGCTTCTGAACCACTACTGCGATAAATCTTACCAGCGGCGGCGGTAGTTATTAAAGTTTTAGCATCCGCTTCTAACTGGAAATTCATCGAAAGGCTATCCCCTCCCACAACTCCTCCCGCCGTATGCAAAATTACGCTGTGACAAACCTCTTGCCCTTCAGGATAAAAGGGACGCTGTACCTTTAACGGCGCTTGTACTTGATTGCGAATAATTTGAGTTGCACCATTGCGATGCCCATAGACTAAATCAAGATTGCCGTGCCATCCCTTGACAAATTTATTAGCAGCTTGTCCAGCCAAAATTTCAGTCATCAATTATTAGAGGTTTAAAATAGCTACGATCGAAAATATAGCACAACTCCTCGATCGCAATTAGAAAATTTATTTACCCAGGATCGCAAGGATTGCGATTAGTATTAATACTAGCAGCAATGAGTATATAAAGATAGCTGCGAGACATCGCTCCTTCAGGCAAACGCGCTCCTACTAGGCAATTTACATTTATACTTGTGTAATGATAATCATTATCTCAAACAATCTTATTTATAATTAAACTTATTTTGTAAAAAAAGTTACATTCATCAGCTTTAAAATCGGCAAAGATGCCCCTACAATGTAAAAATCACAGGACTTACGCACCCAACCAAAGAAACCGGGTTATTTACGAAAATACTTCTTGTGACCCACAGATTCTCTAAAAAAGCCGATTTCTGCGACGACCTGCGTAAGTCCTAAATTACTAACTAAAGCTAACTAAAGGGGTGCAGACTATGCCTCAAGTTCTCTTCAAAGTTGACTTGACTAAACCAATGTCCGAACAGGAATTAGTGGGTCATAATCGGTGGCATCCAGATATTCCAGCAGTAGCTTCTGTTAATCCTGGTGACGTATTTCGCATCGAATGTAAAGACTGGACAGACGGGCAAATTAAAAATGATGATAATCCCAATGACATTCGCGATGTAGACTTAACAGTAGTTCACGTTTTAAGCGGGCCAATTTACGTTAACGGCGCACAACCTGGGGATATTCTTGTTGTCGATCTCCTCGATATTGGTGCTTTACAAGGAGATGAATGGGGATTCACAGGGATTTTTGCTAAAGAGAATGGGGGCGGATTCTTAACCGAACATTTTCCAACTGCGGCTAAAGCGATTTGGGATTTGCAGGGGATTTATACCAGTTCGCGACACATCCCTAATGTCAGATTTGCGGGCATTACTCATCCCGGTTTGATCGGCTGTGCTCCTTCACAAGAATTGTTAAATACATGGAATCGCCGGGAATCCGAACTGGTAGCAACAAATCCAGATAGAGTACCGCCTTTAGCAGCACTTCCTAACCCCCAAAATGCCGTTTTAGGATCGTTAAAAGGTGCGGAATTTGAAAGAGTAGCCGCAGAAGCCGCACGGACTGTTCCCCCACGCGAACACGGCGGTAATTGTGATATAAAAAACCTGTCGCGAGGTTCCAGAATTTACTTCCCGGTTTATGTAGAAGGCGCGAAACTTTCAATGGGAGATATTCACTTTTCTCAAGGAGACGGCGAGATTTCCTTCTGCGGTGCAATTGAAATGTCTGGCTATATTGACCTCCACGTTGATATCATCAAAGGTGGAATGGAAAAATACGGAATGGTCAACCCCATTTTCAAACCGGGCCCGGTGGAACCCCGCTACTCTGAATACCTAGTTTTTGAAGGTATTTCTGTTGATGAATTTACGGGTCAGCAGTATTATATGGATGCCCATGTTGCTTATCGGCGGGCTTGTTTGAATGCCATAGAATATCTGAAAAAATTTGGCTTTACTGGCGAACAAGCATATCTGTTGTTAAGCTGCGCTCCTGTTGAAGGTAGAATTAGTGGCATAGTTGATATTCCTAATGCTTGCTGTACTATTGCTATCCCGACGGAAATTTTTAACATGGATATTTTGCCGTCTTAATTAGTAGCAAAAGGCAAACGTAACGCCGCCCTCTGGGCGGTATATTCACCGCCCAGAGG
>NZ_JAQMUA010000494.1:0-3674 GCF_028330895.1 Kamptonema animale CS-326
CGAATCATAATATCTTTGGTAATTGGTAATTGGTAAATGGTAATTGGTAATGGCTAATTGCTAATGGCTAATTGCTAATGGCTAATGGCTAATGGTAAGGTGGGCGCTCGCCGAAACTATATTAGGAAATCGCGATGAGATTTTTGCGGCGAGCGCCCACCTTACCATTAGCCATTAGCCATTAGCAATTAGCCATTAGCAATTAGCCATTACCAATTACCAATTACCAATTACCAATTACCAAAGATATTATGATTCGAGCAATTTTAATACTTTTAGTATTTATTTATATTATATATTCTAATATACTGGCTCCAATATTGCCGGACGAAAAGGATAAAAATAAGTACGAATCATTAGTGGTGCTCTTAATGGTATCCCTGATCGTAACCTTGGCAATAATAGGAATTTTTACACCTAATAGTCAGTTAGCATCGGCGGTGCGAAGCGGTTTGCTCGTTTTACTGACGACACCTCTAGGATTAGCAGTTTTACTTTTAATTTTCGCAACAACAGGCATAGTCAGTGGAGGTGTCAGAAACCCAGCACCGAAAAGAATTATATCAGCTTTGCTATTGTTAATTGTTGCTAGCAACCCATTAGTTGCTTTGTCGCTAGCTGAGCAAGCAGAAAGAGAAGCTATACAGCTAGTTCAAGTTGAAACCTGCTGTCAAAATAAAGTAGGAGCAATAGTATTAGTTGGTCAGGGAACAACCGAGCCTAAAATCCCCTACCGCACTCAAATTCAACTAACTGATGCCGGCGATCGCATTGCCTATGCAGCTAGGTTATACCGACATGGTTTAGCCCCCTATCTGATTGTCAGCGCAGGTTATAGACCGGATCTAGAGGGTCATGTTCTTGAAGCTGCTGATGTTAAGAGACTCCTGGTAAAAATGGGTGTACTACCAGAAGATATTATCCTAGAAACCAAGTCCAAAAACTTGCATGAAAGTGCGATTCAAACTAGAATAA
This sequence comes from Kamptonema animale CS-326, assembly GCF_028330895.1. NCBI lineage: Bacteria > Bacillati > Cyanobacteriota > Cyanophyceae > Oscillatoriales > Microcoleaceae > Kamptonema > Kamptonema animale. The sequence goes on from NZ_JAQMUA010000494.1 coordinate 976, forward strand.
TATTAAATAATAAAGGTCTTGGGGATAGAATCATCCTCGTGACCTCTGCAATTCAAATGGGCCGCGCTACCCGAACATTTATTAAGGAAAACATGAGGGTTTCTCCGGCTCCCACAGATTTCTACACCTTTGAGCTAAATGCTAAACCCAGGCGTAGATTAATGGTAGTAGACTTTTTTCCGAGCGCCCAAGCACTATCTATTACTACGCGAATTATCCAGGAAGACTTCGCATATTTATACTATTTTGTGCGGGGCTGGTTGGGTTAGATTATTTCAAATTTAACCAACTTAAAGAAACGCCTCCTATTCGCGATCGCGAGTTGATTCGACCAAAGTGCCTCGATCCAGATAAAAATTCTGACCATCTGATTCCTCTAAGACTTGAGAAGCCTCTTCAGAAGAGCGAGAATCGCTAAATTCTCCCTTATTAACGATCAGAACATTAATCCCCAACGCTAACAGTAGTAAAATCACAAGAGAACCAAATCCAGATCCTTCTCCTCTCCTAAATTGCCCAGAATCAAATCCTGAGCCTTCTCCTCTCCTAAATTGCCCGGAATCTATGTTGATCGTACCCTCAATCTCCTTTCCTTTCAAACGCCCACTCATGCAAAAGCCCCGAAATCGGATTTGATTGTCTTCTAATCTCGACATAATGATACCCCTATGTGGCAGATGCTAGTCAACTGCTCTATTCCGGGGCGATCGCGCGTTTTCAGGAAAGATTGACCGGATTATTTCTCTCCTTATATAGAAAAATAAACAGGCTGAAGGCATTCCAGGTTAATATAGGAGGGGGTAGGAAGAGATGTGATTTGGGAATTTAGATTGCGGAATTGAAATTATCTCTGTATCCGATGCTTTATCCCTATGCTCCGCCGCACCTGACACCCAATTTAAAATCTCAATTCTAAATTCTAAACTCGATAAATGGCTGATTCGCGACGACTCCAAAAACTGATTGCTTACCTGCGCCCCCACTGGAAAAACGCATCCTGGGGCGTTCTCTCTCTGTTGGTTGTTAATGCTGTAGGCGTTTACATTCCCTTGCTGATTCGCAATGGAGTTGACGAGCTCCAAGTTGCGGTTAAATTCGATCAAATTTTGCACTATTCGCTGCTAATTTTTGTGCTCGCTTCCGTCATGTGGGCAATTCGGATGGTATCGCGGATATTACTATTTGGGGTTGGTCGTCAGGTAGAATTTGACCTCAAACAAAAGATTTTCAATCGTCTTTTGAGACTGGAACCATCTTATTTTGCTGGTAATACAGTCGGAGATTTAATTAACCGCGCTACTTCTGATGTAGAGAATATTCGCCGCTTAGTTGGTTTTGCGGTTTTGAGTTTGGCTAATACAGCATTTGCTTACGCCTTGACGTTACCTGTGATGTTAGGGATTAATGTCAGGTTAACTCTCTTAGCTATTAGTGTTTATCCTTTGATGTTAGTTTTGGTGCAATTATTCAGCGATAAACTTCGCATCCAGCAGTTAAATGTACAAGAGGAACTTTCCAGCATTAGCGATTTGATTCAGGAGGACATGAGCGGCATTTCTTTGATTAAGATTTACGCTCAAGAACAGAACGAACGCCAAGCTTTTCGTAATTCTACTAAGCAGTTATTGGATGCGAATTTAGAATTAGCTCAAACTCGGAACTTACTCTTTCCTATACTCGGCGGTTTAGCCAGTTTGAGTTTGCTGGTAGTGCTTGCTGTAGGTGCTGGCGCGATCGCCAGTGGTGAGATCAGTATCGGTGATTTTGTTGCTCTACTTTTGTTCGTGGAACGTTTAGTTTTCCCTACTGCACTGCTGGGATTTACAATCACAGCTTACCAACGAGGAGAAGTCAGTATCGATCGCATTGAGTCAATTCTCATAGTTGAGCCAAAAATTAAAGATGCTGCTACTCCCGTCGAATTACCAAAACCAATAAAAGGTTGGTTAAGTGCACGTAACTTGAGCTATACTTACCCTGAAGCTAAAACGCCGGCTCTCAAGGATGTCAACTTCACAATTCAACCCGGAGAAACTGTTTCTATTGTCGGGCAAATTGGCTCTGGGAAGTCAACTTTAGCTAATGCTTTACCGCGTTTGTTAGATATTGGAATCGACCAATTGTTTTTAGATGGTAAAGATATTACACAACTGCGGTTAGTAGATTTGCGGGGCGCGATCGCCTACGTCCCTCAAGAAAGTTTCCTATTTAGTACCACCATCAAAAATAATATCCGCTACGGCAATCCTTTAGCGGAGCAACCAGAGATTGAAGAGGCGGCAAAACAAGCACAAATGCACTCGGAAATCCTGAATTTTCCCCAACAATATAAAACAGTAGTCGGCGAACGTGGAATTACGCTATCAGGCGGACAGAGGCAGCGGATGGCATTAGCTAGAGCGTTGTTAATTGATGCACCAGTCTTGATTTTGGATGATGCTTTATCTAGTGTTGACAATCAAACTGCTACGGACATTTTAAAAAATTTGGCAACTGGAACTCAGCGCAAAACTGTGATTTTTATCTCCCATCAAATGTCAGCGGCTGCTACTGCTGACCGCATTTTTGTGATGGATAGCGGTGCAATTATCCAGACAGGAACTCATGGAGAACTTGTGCAGGAAAAAGGGCTTTACCAGTCCTTATGGAATCAGCAAAAGTTAGAGGAATTACTGCGTTAGGCAGGAGGCAGGAGGCAG
>NZ_JAQMUA010000001.1:0-5738 GCF_028330895.1 Kamptonema animale CS-326
CGCCTAGTCTCTGCGATTGCTTCGGGATTGCTTCGCGGAGCTCGCAACTGCGCTGCGCTTGGCTCGCAATGACAAGTATTTAACCGGAATGATATAAATGGTCAGAAAACGCTCAAAAGTCCGATTAAACTAAATCAGATATTGATAATATTCCTAACATCGAACAAGTAGGGAAAATTGCTCTTACAAAGGCTGTCGCCGGGAATTAGGGAATCTCAATATTTACTCAGTTAAGGAGATGCAAAATATTTCCTATGAACATATTAAATAACGACAAAAACCCCTGTCAGTTTTAGGAGAGGAAGCCTTAAATCTCAGCTTCCAACAATCAAACAATCAGCCACAAAACACAATCGGAGAAACAACCTTTGAACAATCTCGAACTTGAGGCCATCGAATACCTAAGAACACCAAGTACAATTCGCGAAAAGTGCGATCGCCTCTTCAATTTGGCTTGCGAAGACAAACTGCGTTATTTTCGCATTGATTTAACCCAATTAGACAAAGCCGCTAATTATGTCATTGACGTAATCCGCCAACAATATCCCGATTTTAACATCCCGTTTCACAGCCGTTGGCGACATTTTGAAGTCGGGGAAATACCGCGTCTGGCGGAACTAGATAAAATCTTAGCACAAATCACCCCAATTAATAAAGCTAAAGTCAAATTTGACTTAGCAATTATCAGCGTTTTACTCGATGCAGGTGCAGGTGCAAATTGGGAATATTGCGAACAGGAAACCGGACAAGTTTATCGCCGTTCCGAAGGCTTAGCAGTTGCCAGTTTTCGGATGTTTTGTCAAGGGATTTTTTCCAGTAATCCTGATTTCCCTTTCCAAGCTGATGCCGTAGCACTTTCTCAGCTAAAATTACAGACATTAGCCACAGGATTACAAGTTAATCAAAATAATCAGTTAGTTGGTTTAGAAGGCAGACTAGAATTGTTGCAAAGATTAGGAAAAGTTCTCGGCCAAAATCCTCTATTATTTGGGAATGATAATCCGCGTCCTGGCAATTTATCCCAATATTTGTATAAGAGTAAACGCTCAGGAATGATGACTATCAAAGCTGCGGAAGTATTGAGCGCTGTTTTAACAGGAATGGGAGAAATTTGGCCAGGAAGATATACAATTTCCGGTGTGAACTTAGGCGATGTTTGGCCGCATCCAGCTTTACAAGGAGAAAATTTAAGTGATGACTATGTACCCTTTCACAAACTTTCTCAATGGTTAACTTACTCCCTATTGGAACCGCTACAAGAACTTGGCTTAGAAGTAATTGCATTAGATGAATTAACAGGATTGCCAGAATATCGTAATGGTGGTTTTTGTTTAGATATCGGACTGCTAAAGGTAAAAGATACAGCTATTTTTCAACAAGCTCACTTGCCTGGTTCAGAAATCATAGTAGAATGGAGAGCGCTGACTGTCAACTTGTTAGATAAAATTGCCGAACTAATTCGGAAAAAGCTAAACTTAACTACGGCAGAATTACCCCTAGTGAAGATTTTACAAGGAGGAACCTGGACTGCGGGAAGGAAAATTGCCGCTGAATTGAGAGCCGGTGGAGTGCCGCCAATTCAGATAGAAAGTGATGGTACTGTATTTTAATCCTAATTCTGAAAAATATTGCTACAGTCTTGATATTGGATTTCACTTCGTTTCACCCAACCTATCATTAACGCGACCATCTTGGCGGTGACTTTACCGCCGGGACGGCGGCGTTACGTGGTTCGTGCGTAAGTCCTACTACTAAGATGTTGTTAAAATGACTGCAAAAGTTATCGTCATCGATCATCCATTGGTGCAGCACAAGTTGACCATTATGCGCCAAACTAATATTAGTACGGCAAAATTTCGCCAACTGCTTAAAGAAATGGGAAGCTTATTAGCTTATGAAGTAACGCGAGACTTGCCACTCAAATATGAGAAAATCCAAACTCCAATTGCCTCAACGATCGCTCCCATGCTAGCCTCGGAAAAGAAAATGGTAATTGTCTCTATTATGCGAGCAGGTCAGGGTCTTTTAGATGGTATATTAGAACTAATACCGTCAGCAAGAGTCGGACATATTGGGCTGTATCGTGAGCCTACAACTCTGATGGCAATTGAATATTATTTTAAGGTTCCCCACGATATCGAACACCGAGATGTGTTAATTGTCGATCCGATGTTAGCAACTGGTAATTCAGCAGTGGCGGCGGTGGATAGAATTAAAGAAGTTAGCGCCATTTCTATTAAGTTTTTATGCTTGCTCGCGGCACCGGAAGGGATTAAGCACTTCCACGAACAACACCCCGATGTGCCAATTTACACGGCTGCAATTGACGAAGGTTTAGACGAACACGGTTATATTGTACCGGGCATGGGAGATGCAGGCGATCGCCTTTACGGAACAAAGTAATTTTCTTGGATTCAAAATTAAAAAACCCGGTTCCTTTAAGAAACCGGGTTTTTCAGATTCCGACAGAAGTTTAAGTTTCCTGTCTGCGAGTCGTAACGTCGCCCAATTTCTGGAACAGACCGAACTCGACTTGCTCTTCTAGGTCTGGGTCAATTCCAGCAAACACATCTCGGAAGAGGGTGCGAGAACCGTGCCAAATATGACCAAAGAAGAACAGCAAAGCAAAACAAGCGTGTCCGAAAGTAAACCAACCGCGAGTAGAAGTGCGGAATACCCCGTCAGACTTCAAAGTTTCGCGGTCAAATTCAAACACCTCACCCTTCTGGGACGCACGAGCGTACTTCTTGACCTCAACGGGGTTATTCAACGTTTGACCGTTCAATTCTCCACCGTAGAAGCTGACAGTAACGCCAGCTTGCTCGAAGCTATATTTCGACTCGGCGCGACGGAAGGGGATGTCAGCGCGAACTATCCCATCTTTATCGGTCAGAATAACTGGGAAGTTTTCAAAGAAGTTAGGCAGACGGCGTACCGACAATTCCCGACCTTCACTGTCTTTGAACACAGCATGGCCCAGCCAACCTTTAGCAATGCCATCGCCTTTGTTCATCGGGCCAGCCCGGAACAGACCGCCTTTAGCGGGGCTATTACCTACGTAGTCGTAGAAAGCTAGCTTCTCAGGAATTTGCTCGTAAGCTTGCTGAGCGCTGCCACCGTTAGCAATGGTAGTTTGGGCTCGGCGTTGAATTTCCTGCTGGAAATAATTACTATCCCACTGATAGCGAGTTGGCCCAAATAGCTCGATGGGAGTAGCGGCGGAACCGTACCACATCGTACCAGCCACGATGAAAGCGGCGAAGAAGACGGCAGCGATACTACTGGATAGTACCGTTTCGATGTTACCCATCCGTAGGGCTTTGTAGAGCCGTTCGGGGGGGCGAACAGTTAAGTGGAACAGTCCAGCAATCACGCCTACGACTCCAGCAGCAATGTGGTGGGCCACGATGCCTCCAGGGTTGAAGGGGTCAAAACCTTCTGGGCCCCAAGAGGGCGCGACTGGTTGGACGTGACCGGTTAAACCGTAGGGGTCAGAGACCCACATTCCGGGCCCGAAAAGTCCCGATAGGTGGAAGGCTCCGAAGCCAAAGCAGAGTAGACCGGACAAGAACAGGTGAATGCCGAACATTTTCGGCAAGTCGAGGGCTGGTTCGCCAGTGCGGGGGTCTCTGAAGAGTTCTAAATCCCAGTAAACCCAGTGCCAGACGGCGGCGAGGAATAGTAGACCGGACAGGATGATGTGAGCGGCGGCAACGCCTTCAAAAGACCAAATGCCTGCATCTGCGGCACTTTCGCCGGTGATGCTCCAACCGCCCCAAGATTTGGTCACGCCCAAGCGAGCCATGAATGGCAGGACGAACATTCCCTGCCGCCACATGGGGTTAAGGACGGGATCGCTCGGATCGAAAATTGCTAGTTCGTAGAGGGCCATTGAGCCCGACCAGCCTGCCACGAGGGCAGTGTGCATGAGGTGTACTGAAATCAATCGACCTGGATCATTCAAGACGACTGTGTGTACGCGATACCAGGGTAGTCCCATTGACTACGCTCCTCCAAAGGTGAGAGATGTTTATTTTGACTTTGACAGCTTTTCAGCTTTTTATTAAGCCGCCGGCGCTTGCTGTCTTTTTGTCTGGGTGTAGTATTACCTAGACTTGGGGATGGTAAGACGCGGGAGGCATAAAAATGAAAGTTATTTAAAGAAGTGTATCGAGTGTTAGAACCGATTGCAATATTCTGAGCTACATCAAGTGGGGATTGCCGATCTGACATCGGGCTTCGATCGTGCACAAGCGTTCGAGGACTTGCTCGGCAGCGATCAGGCGGGTGAGTACGACGTTACCGATATTTTTAGTGGGATCGCTTTCTAGGAGCGGGGCTGTGGGTTTTACTTCTACCATGAGTACGGCTTCTTCTACGCGGTAGAGCCACATTTTCTCGTTTTGATCCCAGAGGCAGAGATTGAGTTTCTCTATGTCGGGCGATCGCCTCCAGGCAGTTTCGCTCCACAAGCCGCCAACTCCCCAGACGCGCCCGACCGTCCACCCTTCAGATAGAAAAAAGTATTTCACGAACTTAACTAGGTACGGTTACTTAGAATGTGGTGTTTAGGATAGCGCGAAATGGGGCTTTGATGGGATTGGTTGTTGAGGATGTTTGAGGGGTTGGGGTGTGGGCGATCGTTTAAGAGAGTTCTAAGTTACAAGAATGTGGTCCAAACCTCAAGCGTCCTCACGTCGATACTCTCAATGGTTCTACCTACACCAATATGAAGGAACTTAGGTTTCAGGCAGTTGATGGAGTTTGGCGAGTCGCTTTTGCATTTGACCCCGGCCGATCTGCGATTCTGTTGGTAGCTGGGGACAAATCTGGTAGTAGTGAGAAGCGATTTTATAAGCAACTAATTAAGATAGCAGATAGTAGATTTCCCAGTCATTTGAATAAGTTAATGGAGCAAGAAAAAGATGACAATTAGCCTGAAGACTATTATGGAGAATTTGCCTCCCGAACAACGAGCAATAGTCGAAAAGCGATCCCTTGAGTTAATGGCTGAAGAAATGACCTTGCAAGACTTACGAAAAGCCAGGAAATTTACTCAGATTCGTATGGCAGAATTATTAAATATGCGTCAAGAAAATGTCTTGCGACTCGAACGCCGTGCGGATTTGTTGGTATCTACTTTGCAAAGTTATATCGAGGCAATGGGTGGGGAGTTGTCATTTGTCGTAGAATTCAAAGATCGACCACCGGTAAAAATTACTGGATTAACATCGATGTTTGAAGAAAGCAGCTACACTAATGGAGAGGAATAGTTTTAATTTACGAACACCTGTTGTTTGAGTGAGTATCGATCGCACTTTTTCGCATCTAGGGAGCGACTGTAACCTGTTTCTAGTCCAGCGACTTCATGGCATTCTACAACTGTGCCGATATCGCCAACCTGGAGATTTTCTTCAGGCACATTGCTTAAGAGTATGACATCTGTATAGAGCCGGAAATTCATAATTACTTTTTGTTAGCTTTACTGCAAAACTCCTGTTTATCTCTGTATTTGACAAAAGTAGTTATTCTACTATATACTAATATTAAATGAACAGGTGCCCCGAACTGCACGGGGAGGTATGGCGCGGTTGAGATACCGTGCGCCTGTCAGAGACAAGGTGCCCCGAACTGCACGGGGAGTTATGGTACGGTTGAGATGCCGTGCGCCTGTCAGAGACAAGGTGCCCCGAACTGCACGGGGAGTTATGGTACGGTTGAGATGCCGTGCGCCTGTC
>NZ_JAQMUA010000495.1:0-5568 GCF_028330895.1 Kamptonema animale CS-326
CCAATTACCAATTACCAATTACCAATTACCAATTACCAATTACCAATTACCAATTACCAATTACCAATTACCAATTACCAAATTAATCGGGATTTCTTTTATGCCGGCGAGGGTTTCCTCTTGCACCTGGTTTTCCTTGAGATTTATACCAACGATACCACTCTTTAGAACTGCGGATGGCAAACCAGAGGAGCATTAAGGCAATTAATCCACCTTGTCTTGGTGCATCAAAGGCAAACAGAACTAAAGAGATACAGAGAGTATCTTGGGCAAAAATTACCCAGATTGGTAAACCCCGCAATCGATAGAACCAACCGGCTTGAACCAGTTGTAACACCAGTGCCAACAAACCGCCAACTACAGCAATTATCCAAATTAGCCAACTATCAGCAGGATTATCGTCTATTAGCGTCACCTGTGCGATCGCTACTCCCATAATTGCTCCCACAATAGGGCTCAAAAAGAGCTGAAAAATTTGTAGAATGCGCTGACCTAAAAGATTTTTGGAAGCAAATAGCTCAAACAGCGACCAACTCACTAAAACTCCTACCACCACTTGGGGGTGGATGGCAGACAATAAGGGTACTTGCGACCACAGATTGTCGCTTCGCAACAGACCAATTAAGAGGAGGGGTAGGGCTATTCTCATACCCCCTGCCGCAGACGCAGAGAGGGCGGCTAGGAGTTCAACCATAATGACAATTCAGCTTGTAAAAGCTGCTAAGTTCTTGATATTAATTAGTAATCTGATGACCCTAAGAGCGTGCTTTAAGTTGAACTTTACTGCTTAGAGCGCAATTTAGCCTAAATAGAAGCCGATGCTTTAAGTGTATATTCTCAATCCCTGGTTGACTGTTAGGGAGATTACACATTAAGAGTAGTACGAATATCAACAACCGCCCAGATGGTTATTCCCCTTCTTTCACTACGCGGTAAAGATACCGCCAAGATGGTGGCTTTACGTGAGGCGTGCATAAGTCCTATTTTACTCTCCCTGTACTGACACAAGAGAGAGGAGTTACCATGAGGTGGAAATTGTTGCTCCTTGAGTATCGAGGGAAAAAATCGCACTACTGATAGTCATTTTAGCCTTTAACAAGCGGGCTTTTCTTCAATTAACAAAATAATTACTTGCGCCTCCTTCCCCAGAATTATAGGTGTGCAAATAATGCGGCAGTGAATGGTTCGACCTCGGCGGTTGACAGCCTCCACAATTATTTCTTGGCTTTTATTCGTTCCAGTCTGACAGGCTCGAATTGGTTGCCGCAACTGCTCCATTGGTAAACCTATATCCAAGTCAAAAAAGAAATGTCCTTGAACTTCCTCTATCCGCAGACCCCACATTTCCTCTGCGATCTCGTTCCAAATCTGCACGCTCAGTTTGTTGGTTAAAACTACCATCGCTACCCGCAAGCTACTTAGGCTTGAGTGCATGAAGGCGTTGACTCGGTTTAGTTCCTCCGTTCGCTGTCGTAGTTCGTCGTTAGTTGCTTGCAGCTCTTCATTAGAAGACTGGATCTCTTCGTTCATCGTCTCCAGTTCTTCATTGGTACTTTGCAATTCTTCGTTAGTAGTTTCCAGTTCTTCATTGGTACTCTGCAATTCTTCGTTAGTAGTTTCTAACTCTTCATTGGTACTCTGCAATTCTTCGGAGGCAGTTTCTAACTCTTGGGTATAGCGTTCTAATTCCCGCTGCAACTGCTTGTAGCGCGTCACTTCTATAAAGTCGATGCACGCACCAAAGGTATCTCTATTGATATCCAATAGGGGAGTTACTTCAATATCAAAATACTTGGGCGGCAGATTTGGCTTGGCGAGTTCGACACTGCTAATTTTGACGGGTGTGCGTTCGGCGTAAGCTTGTTGGAGGGGCGATCGCAACTCAGCGGGTCGATAAGAAACTTCTAAATCCTGCAAAGGCCGCCCCACGTCCTCTACTTTGATCTCAAATAGCATCCGCGCCAGCCGATTTGCCCTCGTTAGATTCCCGTGTATATCTACTATCATCTGGGCGATCGGCTGGGATTCAAAGGCTTCGTCGCGCAAGCGAACGATCCCTGCCCGCAGACTGTTATCCTCGATCGTGTCCGAGTCGGACATAACTAGCAAACGGTGCCGTAGGTTGATATTAGGGAATTTGCTGAAAATCCGATACTTGAGGTTTTCTGGGGTGAAGAGGTTGGCATGAGTTAAAAGCATTTCTGCTTTGCCTACAAATAAAAAGCCTATATCGTTGAGGGCGAAGTGAAATCGGGCGAGGATGCGCCGCTGAGTATCTGAGTTGAAATACATTAAGGTGTTGCGGCACGCTAGCAAGTCTAAGCGCGAAATCGGTGCGTTCAAAATTAAGTCGTGGCGACCGAAAATTACGCTGCGCCTGAGTTCTGTAGCGAAGGTATAATTGATACCGGTTGCTTCAAAGTATTTGTTGCGGAGGGTGTCGGGAACATTTTGCAATTCCCTCGCTGAGTAGGTAGCAAGGCGGCCTTTGATTAAAGCTGCTTCGTCTAAGTCTGTGGCGTAAATTTTTACTCGCGAACGGAATGCTTCTAAGCCTAAAGCTTCGGCAAGGACGATCGCTAAGGTATAAGCTTCTTCCCCGGAAGCACATCCCGCACTCCAAATTCGGATTGGTTCTTTCCCTGGTTTGACGCTGAGAATGCGAGGGATAATTTCTTCTGAGAGGATCTCCCAAGCTGGAGGATCTCGAAAGAAGGTGGTGACGTTGAGTAGTAGTGCGTCGAATAGCTGGCTGAGTTCTAGGGGGTTAACTTCTACGTAGTCGAGGTAGTCGTGAAATGACTCGACTCCTACTTTTGCCATGCGCTTTTTCATCAGTCTCATCAAGCTGGGGCGTTTGTAGCCGGTGAAGTCCAAACCCCGATCGCGCTTGAGATAGTTCAGCAACGCCTCAAATGCTGAACTTTGGTCGTCACTGCTCATAAAATCAATCTACCTATATTCCCTGTGGCTACTAAGTTTTTTAAAGCTGTGGAAATTTGAGTTAGTGGGAGTACCCAATCGACGCAACCTGTCTGGATGGCTGCGGCTGGCATTCCGAAGACTGCCGATGTTGCTCGATCTTGGGCTATTACTTTGCTGCCAGCTTGGTTGAGGACTTTTACTCCTGTTGCGCCATCGCTGTCGCCTCCTGTCAAGACAACTGCGATCGCTCTCTCTCTATAAACTTCTGCCACCGTAGAAAATAATATCTCGGCTGCGGGACGGAGAAAATGTATTTTTTCTGATTGGCTAAAGCCGATAGTTTTGTCCAGTTCGACTCGGAGGTGAAAATTGGGCGCAGCTATGTAAACTGTGCCAGGAGTCAAGGGTTCTCCTTCCTCAGCTTCTTTGACGAGTAAAGCTGTGCGGCGGTTGAGGATTGTGGCTATTAAGCTCTGGCGGTTGGCAGGAATGTGCTGCACAACGACTATGGCAGTGGGAAAGTCAGCCGGTAGTTGACCGAGGATCGTGCTCAAGGCTTCTATGCCTCCCGCTGAGGAAGCAATTGCTACGATGTCAAACCTACAGCTAGGAGGATTTTTGGACTCTAAAGTTGCTTCCTCTTGGTTTGAACGACCTGCAATACACTGCTTTTTATTTTCGCGTTCGCTAGTCAAGATGGGTTTCCTTAAAATAAACTTCTCTTCACGCTATATACATTATTCTGTCATGCTTATATATAAGTCGGCTACCCATTCTATATATATTCAGACTGAATTGTATTAATGATGCAACGGGCTGATAAATTGCCGAAACCGGTTGGAGATTTGTGGCGGCAATCTGAGGAATTCCCAGCTCAGCAAGAACAACTGTTACTTGAGAGTTTGGAAGAACTGTCCATCGCCCTAGAAGAGTTGCAGGTGGCTTCGGAGGAGTTGCGGCAACTTAATGAAGAATTGCTTGCTAGTCGGCAGGAAATAGAAACTGAGCGGCAGCGTTACAAGGAGTTGTTCGATCTGGCCCCCGAAGGTTATTTGGTGAGTGACTTACAAGGGGCGATCGTGGAAGCAAATTTGGCGGCGGGGGTGATGCTCAAGGTAAAGAGCGATCGCTTGGCGGGCAAACCTTTAAGTCTGTTTATTGCAGAGTCGGAACGCCGCAACTTCCGCACGCAGCTAAACTTATTGGTGCAAAAAGGTGGGAGTACGAAAAATTGGCTGCTTACGCTTCAACCCCGGAAAGGGGAGCAGTTTCAAGCGGTTTTGACAGTAACGCCTATAAAAAATGCGGCGGGGGAGTTAGAGGGGCTGCGGTGGGGACTATTTCGATTGCCAATAGAGTGTTCAGGGGAGCACTCTGAGGCAGTTGTGGAGGAATTAGAGGAAATAAATAATGAATTTAGACTAGAAGAACCATCAGCAGTGGCTTTAGAGATTGCTAGAGAGGAAAAACAGCAACGGCGCGCTCGCTTATTTCGGGTTTCCTTTGAAAAAGCTGGAGTTGGGATGGCGCTTTTGGACAGAGGTGGATATGCGATCGAGAGCAATGAAGCGCTGCAAGAGATTTTAGGTTACAGCCGACAAGAGTTGCGACAGATAAGTTTAATGAAGTTGACTCATCCGAAGGATCGCCAATTTGACCGCGAATTTTTTGAGGAATTGATTTCGGGTAGACGGGATTTCTATCGAGTGGAGAAGCGCTTGTTCACTAAAGCTATGAAAATAAAGCAGATAGCGCTGACGATTTTCTTAATCCGAGATGGAAATTTTACACCTTTGTTAACTGCTGCTGTTATTCACGAAATACCTGAAGATTGGCGGCTTAATTGTAATTCAGAACTTGAGTTTGAATCTAGGGTGAGTAGGTTGTATAATTTGTCCAGAAATAGGTGAATTGTTAATTGTTAACTGTTAACTGTTAACTGTTAACTGTTAAGATCGTTCGGCGATTGAAATCGCTACTACACAAACAAAGTCCGCCTACGCGGACTAAAGAATAAACGGGGTATTTAAGCTGGATTTGGTACGATCGGCTAAACCTGCCCCTTGTATATTTAAAGAAGTAGTTGCCCGCTCCACCAAACAAGCGATCGCGAGCTTCTTAATTTAGACGGAGATTTTTGCTCCTTGAGTATCTAGGGAAAGCGATCGCACTTCTGCGATCGCTCCCTCTTGTTGCCAAGCGTCTGCCATTGCTGCTGCTACTGCTGTTGCCACCTCCCTACTCGCTAAAGCTAAAAGCGTGGGCCCTGCACCGCTAATGACCATTTCGTAAGCGCCTGCTGCGATCGCCGCTTCTCGGACTGCCGAATATCCTTTAATTAAAGATTGACGGTAAGGCTGATGAATTTTATCTTGCATTGCCGATCGCAACCAGTCTGCATTCCCAGTCGCTAACCCCCGCACTAACAAACCCAGATGGGCAGCATTAAAAATCGCATCGGCTTTGCTATACTCTGTGGGCAAAACCTTGCGAGCTTCAGCGGTAGATAGTTCAAAATCAGGAATAGCAACTATTGGAACAATATCTGAATGCCAAGGGATATCGCAAATTTCCCAATTGCACCCCCCCTGCCCCCCCTTGCTAAGGGGGGGTTCTGAATTTAGCCCTGGCTTACTAAGAGGG
>NZ_JAQMUA010000496.1:0-8797 GCF_028330895.1 Kamptonema animale CS-326
GAAACCGGGCTTTTTTGTTAACGACTAACGGTTAACGGTTAACCGTTAACCGTTAGTCGTTAACAAAAAAGCCCGGTTTCTTGAGGAAACCGGGTTTTGTTTAAACCAACTAAGAGAGGAGAGAACACTGAACAACAAGAAGTTAGGGGCATTACGTAGCCTGTAGACAACTCTGTCAATCTGTGATAATTAAGCAAAGGCAATCTCTTGTTGTGGCTGCCTTAAAGCTTTCTCATTTCATCTTCTAGGATGCGGATTAAATTTTCATCACCGTTAGCTTTGGCTACGTCTAAGCGATGCAGCAGTCTCTTGTGGAGGTTTGCACGGTGGGTTTCAGCTACCTTTGTCAAGTTTCTTTGGCCAATTCTGTTCATGGTGAACATTCCCTTCGTCTCATTTGTGTATTCTTATATTCCTAATATAACGTGGTGATGTGAAAAGTGCATAGCAGATTTACCAAAACTTCATACTCCGGGTAAGTTATTGACTTTTTAGATTAAGTCGGCTATACTTAAAGGCAAATTTTTACTAGCATGACGTTAGTAATTTAATCAATTCCACAAAAAAGTAGTCTAAAGACAAGGTGACTTAAGTGGAAGCCCTTGATTTTATTCCCTCTTTCCCTAGCCCTGAGCATCCTACCCCCTATCTTCTAGAAACGAGCGGGGGTAAAAACAGTTCACAAAAATTTACCTAAGCCTCTCTAAACTTACTCACTTATAGTGCTAAGCTAGCATAATGAGTAAGTTAACTATCGCGGAAGCAGCTAAACTTAAAGGTGTCAGTGCTTCAACCTTACGGAGGTGGGAAGCCGAGGGCAAATTAATACCCGAACGTACAGCTAACGGTCACAGACGGTATGATATGGCTGAGCTGTTAGGGATAAAACCTGAAGGCGCTTTGACTGTTGGTTATGCAAGAGTTAGCAGTCATGAACAAAAAGATGACTTAGAAAGACAGAAACAAGTTTTAGAACTATTTTGCGCTCAGCACGGTTGGCAACTCCAAGTTATTGATGATTTTGGTTCCGGAATCAATTACAGTAAGCGAGGCTTACAACGTTTAATTCGGATGATTACCGATAATCAGGTAGAGAGGCTAGTCTTAACTCATAAAGATAGCTTGCTTAGATTGGGCTCTGAACTAATTTTTAGTTTGTGCGAACACTTTGGTACTGAAGTAGTAATCATCAACCGAACCGAAGATACTAGCTTGGAAGAGGATTTAGCTAAAGATATACTGGAAATAATCGCTGTATTTTCGGCCCGTCTCTACGGCAGCAGAAATCAGAAGAATAGGCGCATAGTCGAAGAACTCAAGGAAATCGCCCACAAACTTTAATGTCAAAAAAGTTTAATTTTAAGGGAAAGGCAATCGGGAATGCGGATTGAGACGGCGGTTGATGATTTTAGTAATTTTATGGAGCTGATAACACCAAAATCAAGCAATCAGCTTAATATTGAAACATACCTGTGCAAAAATAGTTTCAGCAATTAATAAGTAGAAGGAAGAAGGCAGAAGGCAGAAGGCAGAAGGCAGAAGGAAGAAGGCAGAAAGCAGAAAGCAGGAGGCAGAAGGTGGATCTTCTGAAGTTAACTCAACAATGCAGATTGTCTCAATAATTTGGAGAATTGGTATAAGAAGGTTCTAGCTATCTTAACGGTTGCTATAATTGATTATTACTTTAATCCATAAAACCGGATTATAGGTGGAACTGGGGATGAATAACGAGGCAGAAAAGGGAAGTAAAGCAAAGATTGTAGAACTAACTCAACAAAAGCTAATTACAATGGCGAGCGCGACAGTTTTGCCTCTCCCGGACGCGATCGCGATCGATAGCAGCCGTCAGCAATTGGCCGCCGCAAATGCAATTTTACAGGATTTTAATCAAGAAAATATCATAGGTGTAAGCCCCGCCGAGGCCCAGATTAGCGATCGCTTCGCTTCCGCCTTGGGTCTAAGGAAGCAAATGGAAGCAGCGATCGCCCGTCAAGCCGCAATAGACAACCTCCTCAGTAGAATATCCAGACAATTCATTGACTCTGAGGCTGATGCAGCCATCAATTTTGCTCTCGCTAAAATCGGCGAATTTATGGGAGTAGATCGCAGCTATATCCTGCGGTATGGCGAGCATCAGAGCAAAGTTTACAATACTCACGAATGGTGCGCCGAAGGGATTAAGCCATGTATTAATGACCTTCAAGGGTTACGAATAGAGGATTATCAGTGGTGCTACTCACAACTTTTAAGCGGCAATGTCCTACCGATCGCCTCACTTGCAGATTTGCCTCCAGAAGCCGCGCCGGAAAGAGCAGAATTAGAACGGGAATCAGTTCAGTCAGTCCTTTACGTGCCAATGATTTGCGAAGGTGTGGCAGTGGGCTGCATTGGTTTAGAGACAGTGCGATCGCCAAAAATTTGGAGTCCAGAAGACATTAACTTGCTCAAATTTGTCGCCGATACGATCGCGATCGCTCAAGCACGAGACGAAGCAGAAAAGGCACTCCAGCGCAGCAATATGCGCTATCAGAATTTAGCCGCGAACATACCGGGGATGATCTATCAATTTGTACTGCGTCCCAATGGTTCCATGAATTTCTTGTATGTTAGCCCCGGTAGCCGAGAAATTTTTGGTATCGAGCCAGAAGCTCTCCTAGAAAATAAGGCTTTTAGCTTTGGCACCGTTCATCCTGACGATCGCCCCAATTTAATTAACTCTATCATTATTTCCGCCCAGACTCTTGAGCCTTGGCACCAAATTTGGCGCATATTTCGGGAAGACAAAATCAAATGGATTGAAGGCAAATCTCGACCTGAAAAGCAAGCTGACGGTAGCATCCTTTGGGACGGTTTGCTCACCGACATCAGCGATCGCAAACGGGCAGAAGAAGAGTTACGCCACAGCGAAGAAAAGTTTCGGACGCTGTTTGAAACCTTGGCAATGGGAATCCTGATTACCGATGACAAAGGGAATATTATTCAATGCAATCCGGCTTCCGACAAAATTCTGGGAGTTACCCTGTGCCAACAGCAAAAAAGGAAGGTTAATTCTCCAGAATGGATGCTGCTACGACCCGATAAAACTGTGATGCCTGTAAGCGAATATCCAGCGGTAATTGCACTTAAAGAAAACCGAATAGTTGCAGGTGTAGAAGTCGCCTTTAAGAAGAGCGACAATCAAATAGTCTGGTTAGAAGTTACAGCCACTCCCATGCCCTTAGAAGGTTACGGCGTACAAGCTGCTTATGCTGATATCACCTCTCGCAAACTTGCTCAAGAAGCCTTGCGGGAAAGTGCCGATCGTGAAAGAGCGATCGCGAGAGTAATTCAAAGAATGCGCCAGACATTAGACATTGAAACAATTTTTAATGCCACCAGCGGCGAATTGCGGCAAGCCATCAACTGCGATCGAGTCGGTGTCTACCGTTTTAACCCCGACTGGAGCGGCGAATTTGTTGCTGAGTCAGTGGCAAACGGCTGGATTACTCTAGTACAAATACATCAAGAAGACCCCCACCTTCTAGAAAAAATTTCAGCTTATAATTGCATCACACAAAACTTGAGCAGTCCTGCAAATCTACAGGATTCTTACTTGCAAAACACCGCTGGTGGCCGCTACAACCAAGGTATAAACTGCTTAGTAATAGAAGATATTTACTCTGCGGGTTTCGCCCCTTGTCATATTGACCTTTTGGAGCGTTTACAAGCCAGAGCCTACATCATTGTCCCGATCTTTTGCGGCTCTGAACTTTGGGGGTTATTAGCGAGTTATCAAAATTCCGGCCCTCGGCTTTGGAGTGCAGCAGAAATTAACATGGTGATTCAAATTGGGACGCAGTTAGGAGTGGCTTTACAGCAGGCTCAATTGCTAGCACAAACTCAAAAGCAATCAGAGGAATTGCAAGCAGCAGCCATCGCTGCCGACGCAGCTAACCGCGCTAAAAGCGAATTTCTATCTTCTATGAGCCATGAACTCAGAACACCGCTGAATGCTATTTTAGGCTTTACTCAAATGATGAGTCGCGATCGCTCCCTCAAGCAAGAGCAAAAGGAAAACTTGAGAATTATTAATAGCGCTGGCGAACACCTTTTGGAGTTGATTAACGACATTTTAGAAATGTCTAAAATCGAAGCAGGGCGGACTGCATTAAACCTACGAAATTTTGACTTGATTCGCTTCCTTACTAACTTGGAAGAAATGCTGCGATTCAAGGCGCAATCCAAAGGATTAAAGTTGATTTTTGACTTAGCTCTAGACCTTCCTAAATACGTGCAAGCAGATCAAGGAAAGTTGCGCCAAGTTTTAATTAATATCTTAGGGAATGCGATTACATTTACTGAAACCGGAAGCGTGACTCTGCGTGTAAGAAATGGAATAGAGCATTTGTTATTTGAGATCGAAGATACTGGGCCAGGCATTGCGAATGAGGAGATCTGTAGATTATTTGAAGCTTTCGTGCAAACAGAGACGGGAAAGAACTCTCAGCAAGGAACTGGATTGGGTTTACCTATTAGCCAGAAATTTGTGCAATTAATGGGAGGAGAAATTAAAGTTAATAGCATCCTTGGTAAAGGAACTATATTTAGATTTAGCATTCAAATTAGCTCGGATAATTCTACTGAGAGGGAGGTAGAAAAATTACATCAAACAATAATTAGTATCGAGCCTAATCAATCTCAATATCGCATTTTGGTAGCTGATGATAGACCAGAAACTCGCTTGATGTTGACAACGCTATTTACTTCTATAGGTTTCTCTGTACGTGCTGTTGAAAATGGTCTAGAAGCTGTTACTCTTTGGCAAAGTTGGGAACCGCACTTGATCTTGATGGACATGAGAATGCCAGTAATGGATGGCTATGAGGCAACTAAACAGATTAAAGCGCATTTGAGAGGTAAATCAACTAAGATTATTGCCCTAACTGCTAATGCTTTTGATGAAGATAGAAAAATGGTTTTGTCTGCTGGTTGCGACGATTTTTTAGGCAAGCCTTTCCGAGAAGAAGTATTGCTGGAAAAAGTGAGCGAACATTTAGGCGTAGTTTATGTTTATGAACAAGGCAATTTAAAAATTGAAGCCGGAGGGGAAAAAACAGCAGAAATTTCGATGGATGCTGAGTTAAAAAGTTACTTAAAACAGATGCCGAATGAGTGGTTATCAGAGCTACATTACGCATCGCATCTTGGGAGTGACGATCGGATTTTTGTTTTGATCGAACAAATACCTCCAAGTTACATTGCTTTGGCGAATGCTCTCAGAGATTTAGCGAATAATTTTCAGTTTTTGAAGATTATAGAATTGCTCCCGCCTGAAAAATAGACCTCTCTTGGATGAGCGGAATTTCGTTTTTTGCGTGAAATTGGGTTACTTATCTAAAGGTAAACTAGGAGTAGCTGGAGGTACAACTCGACGGTGAACAGTTGCTTTATGGCTTTCCCGCAAAGTTTGCATTTCCACTGCGATCGCCTCAAATTCTACTTCTAAACTTCCATAGGCAATTTCTAACTCAGCGATCGCCTCAATATTCCCTAACCCATTGGGTGAAAACTCCGCGATCCAACGCGGCCCATCTAAAATTACGTAACTTTGGCGATCGTAAACCCAGATTTTCACATAAATCCGAGGCATCAGCTCCGGTAAACGGACGCGGATTTTAATTAATCTTCCAGCGACAATTTCCTTGCTGAGTACGTCTAAAACTGGAGTCGGCACTGGCTCCTCTTCGGGTAAAATATAAGGAATACGCTGAGTTTGCTCCTGTTGGCGATCGCTTTCTACCTCTACTTTCGCCTTTTTCGCCTGTCGCGGCGGTAGCGGATCGTCAAATACGACAAACTCTCTCGCTACCCAGTCAGGTTTACCCGGAGTTGGGGGATTACTTTCGCGATCGCTACCCTTAATTTCTTCGTCCTCTGGGATTGATTTTCCCTCCACCCCATCCGCACTCAAAATCTCTCCTGAACCCTCTTCCCCCTTTATATCCAGGCTTTCCGGCGAGGGTGGCATACTTGCCTTCAACCATTCCGAAAATTCAGTATCATTCGCTAAAGAGCTCAGTCGCGTCAAAAACCGATCTTGCAGTTTCAAACTTCTAAATCCCTGTTCTACCGCAGGGAGAGAATCGACTAACTTTGGTTCTGACATCATTAAACCACTGTCTGATTCCAGAGCTGCATCCTGTTCTGAATTAGCAGACGCTTCAGCAGCAATACTAGGGTTAGGATTGCCATTTTTTCCCTCTGACTCCCCCGCCAGCGATGTTATTAACAGATCGCTGAAAGTAGAAGTCGGCTTAAACAGAGGTATCACATTTGATTCCTCAGTTTTTGACTTTTTCTCTACAGTCGATTCCTCAGTTTTTGATTTTTTCTCTAAATTTGCCGCTAATTCCAATAGAGGGGCAATTTCTGGGGAAACAATTTTACCGCTACTATCGCTAATTCCATGACCAAACGCTGGTAAATCTAAAGATTGATTGGCGGTAATTGCCCCTGGGCGAGTTGTAATTTGAGGAGGGAGTTGTCCTCGTGGTGAAAGTGGAAATTCCGAAGGCGTGGCTTCTTTCAGAGTTTCTGTCAGATTACTAAAAGATTGATTTAGGCTGACTTCATCCTGCTTTGCTAATGTTTCGGGAGTAGTTGCTTGATGATTTTCTTCACTAAAATTTTGTACAATTACTTCCAGTAAATTTTCCAAACCTGCTGTTATTGTGAAAGATTCCGTTGCTAATGGTGTAGTACCGTCCAACAGCACTGCTTCTCCCAACATTAAGCGGGTTTTGCACTCAGAAGGTAGGTAAATCACGCAGGCAAAAATACAGGGAGAAAGCTGCTGGGGCAAAGGTTGTCTAGTATCGACTAAAACTTTGGCAGTTTGGGGATCGCGAAGGCGAATTTGTACTTCTACTTTCGCGATCGCTCTTTGCAATCGTTCTGCTTGAATTTCAGCAGTCAGAGTTTTACTGTTAGATAATTGCGAGTTTTCTGCAATCTCAACTTGCCCATAAATAATCAAAGGTTGACCTAATTGAGCCACATAACTTTGCTTTTCTAAGGTCAACCGCAGGTCAAATTCCGATAAGGATAAAGTATCCAGTGCAGAATTTGCTGGTGAAACTGATAATTTCTTGGCTGTAGATTGTGACTCCTCTAGTTTTAGCTTTGTGCGATCGCTAACAGGTTTTGGAGAAGTCCTTTCAGCGTTATCAACAGAAGTTTCTACCTGTATAGCCTCGATTTTTTCTGATGCGGCGGGGTTCGACGGTTCTACTTCCTGGATATTGGCGATGTCTTCGGCTGACTTCGCGATCGCGGATGCTGAGGGTTGAGAAATTGGGGTTTGTTCCTCTGGTTGAGAAACTGCGATCGTCGATGTAGAACCCTCATTAGTGGGGCTAAAAGACTCTTCTAAATCTAAATCCTCTTCAGTCGGCAAAACTTGCAACTGAACCGTATGCTGGCTAGTTTGCCCTGAATCTGCGTCTAAATTTGCCAAACAGCAGAGTTCCCAAATCCCAGGTTTCAGGCTAGTGTAGGGAATGACCACCATCAACCCTTCAGGGTTAGTCCGAGTCGAACGCTTCTGGACTCGTCGCTGGGGGGGTACTTCATCCGTAAGTTGATGAGTAATGCGAACTTCGATCTCCGCATTGGCAAGCATAGAACGGGCTACAACGCGGTAGCGACCTTCTAGAATTTCCACATCGGGCGATTCCAGAGGCAACCAGGCGCGATCGCCTTCCTTCTGTAGCAGAAATTCCCAGTTTTCCATGAGTGGCTACAGCACACGAAACAGCTAGTATCATCCAGAATACCATGTTTTGTAGCACTTTGTAATTAAAAATTAAAATTAAAACTCCCTGTTATTGCCAGTTAAGCTGTGCTAGGTTACTTGGTGAAGTACGATCTCCGATCTTGTAGGATGAAAAAGTGGCAATGCTTCCTGATGAAATTGTCAAACGATCGACATTTGCCTACTCTACTACTCTATCAATGACTGGTAACAGAACAAGGATTGCGAGTAATCGCAACGTAGGTATAGGTGAAGACGGGATCTCGAACTGCTTTAGTCATCATAGTGAAATCGACAACTCAAAATGATGATTTCAGTGTCAGTTACTTCATACACTAAACGATGCTCATCCGTAATTCGTCGCGACCAATATCCGCTCAGTTCATGCTTTAGAGGTTCAGGTTTGCCAAGTCCGGCAAATGGTTGACGCAGAATATCATTAATCAGGATGATAATCTTGCGATGAACTTTTTTATCCTCTGCTACCCAGTCGTTGAATTGCTCGAATGCCTCAAGGGTGAATGTTATATTCTTCATTCCATTCCTCAAGCGTAAAACTGACCAGGTTAGTTTTTGTTTCGATGTTTTGAATAGCAGTCATCAATTGATAACGATTGGCTTCAGTAGAGAGCAAATACTCTGTCTCATCTTGTGAAATAGATTGGCTAGTATTCGTCTCAACACCATCTTGTTCCACTAAAACAATCACTTCAACAACAATTCCTTCTGCTAACTCAGACGTTTGAATTTCAATTTTGCCATTCTTGCCAACGACGACTTGCTGTTTAATGCCACTTAACACGATCAAACCCTCATGGTGCTAGATATCACACTACTTTTAGGTTAGCATGAGATTAACATATAAGTAGTTGGACATCAATAAACGCTTATATAACTTGTAGGGTGGGCGCTCTCCGAAACCATATTAGCTTTCTTGTTACAAGATTTTTGCGGCGAGCGCCCACCTTACGTTTATTGTTTGTAACGCCGCCCTCTGGGCGGTAA
>NZ_JAQMUA010000497.1:0-12832 GCF_028330895.1 Kamptonema animale CS-326
CGATCGCGCCCACTCTACAGCGCTATAATTTAGAGAGCGACTGGTATTGTTTAGACTTAAAACTAAAAACATGATGGAATTTTACACGGTAGTTTTAAGAAAAAGTACAAATTACTGGGTGGCATTGTGTTTGGAGAATGGTTTGGTTGGTCAAGGGAATACACAAGAAAATGCGGTAGCTAAACTTAAGGAAGCTATTGAAAGTTTTGAGGAGGTTTTTGAAGCAGATAGAGATATTGAAAAAGGGTCTATTTCGCTGAAAGAGTTACATGAGTTTTTAACAATTGAAAGCTCAGAACCGATTTCAGAAGTTTTTGAGCTGAGGGCTGTTTATGCCTAAAAACATTCCCTCATTGAAACCTAGAGAATTAATTAGGATTTTAGAGCAAGGAGGATGTATTTTTTACCGAGAAGGTAAAGGAGATCATTGCTTGTATAGTCGGCAAATAGAAGATAGTCGGTTGGTAGTACCAATAGACATGGGAGCAGGAGAAATGTCTCCTGCTTATGTTTTACGAATTTTCCGACAGTTTGGCTTTAGTGATGAAGAAATTGAAAGTTTATTACAAAAATAAACTTTCAAATCAAGGCAACTCAACGGAAGTCGGTTTAGCAATATGCGGCAGTCCCCAACCCAATTTTTCCCGCAGAATGTGGAAGAACTCAGCAGGTTGTAGCCGAATAAACTTAGCAGTATAGGGCGATCGCGAAACTCGCACTCTATCATCCGGCAAAACATAACATCCCCCGTTCCCATCCGCAACCATCACCAATCGATTCGGGCTCGCAGAATAAATCGTCACCTCTTCAGTATCGGCAAACACCAAAGAGCGAGAAGCCAAAGAATGAGGGCAAATCGGCAATAACTGCAACACAGACACCCCTGGTGTAATCACAGGCCCCCCCGCAGACAGCGAATAAGCAGTCGATCCCGTCGGAGTCGCAATAATTACTCCATCCGCCGCAATATCCACAGGTGCGTGTCTGCCGATCGCCACCTCAAAATGGCACATACAAGTCAGGGGCTCGCGGTGCAAGACCATTTCATTCAAAGACAACGCCTCCCACAAGCAGATGTCATCCCGCATCAACTGCACTGCCAACATTGTCCGTTCTTCTATTTCATATTCCCCATTGATGACCTGTTCCATAGCTTGCGGCAACTGGTTGAGGTACGTCTCAGTGAGGAAACCCATGTGTCCCGTATTTACAGCCAGCATCGGGATGCCGCAGGGGGCAAGTTGGCGAGATGCAGACAAAACTGTACCATCTCCCCCTAATACCACTGCAAATTTCATCTCGCTGTCAAAGCCAGAAGGGACAAGCTGATCGATAGGAGTGTGGCACATCGGGCGATCTGGGCTAGAATAGCCCAAAATTCCCCCCGATCCAGAGACGGCACAGACATCCCATCCGTAGGAACTCAGCTTGTCTTGTAACTCGGCGGCGACGCGACAAGAGATCGGTTTAACGTCGTTGTAGATAATCCCAGCTTTCGGCACTTTAAAATGTAAACGGTATCTTTTGAGTCCGTTTCTTAGTTTTAGCCTGCTCGTATTCTAATTCCTTTAGTTTCTTCAAAATTCGACTAAAGTAGTCTTGCAGGTAAGATTCCAAGGTTGTTGTTTCGGCGGGGTCTAGCCCAAAAACGCTATAGACATCATCCATAGCAGCTTTTATGGGTTTGCCGGTTGCCAAAACTTCGGCAAAAGCCAAACGGTCTGATATGTTCCAAGTCCACTGAAACCACTTCGCTACTTGACTAGCAAGGCGCAATATGCTATTAGGCGTGCGCGTTACTTTGGCTTGTTTTCCAGACAAGCGTTCGCATAGACGGATGATTTCGTCAGCTTCCCAAGCGCGGGGCCCGACAACGGGGAAAGTTTTTTTCTCAGTTTCGGGTACAGAAAGGGCGCGGATGGCAAATTTAGCGATGTCTTGAGTATCCATGTAGGCGATCGCAGAACTCGCCCCCGGAACCCAGACTGCCTGACTATCTAAAATCGGCATCGCATATTGACCGATCAGCCCTTGCATAAAGCCGCAAGGTTTCAAAACAGTATAATTCAAGCCGGACTCTGCTAAAAACAGTTCCGTACACCGTTTGATTTCCAATAGCGGCACTTGGGGATATTTCTCAGCATCTAGAAATGAAAAGAAGATAAAGCGCTTGATGTCTGCTGCTACCGCCGCTTGAATCAGGGCTACCTTTCCTTCCCAGTCTACTTGTTTAACGCTCAAGGAGTCCGTAGCTTTAGCAGTAGCAGCATCGATAATGGCTGTAACGCCTTCTAACGCTGGGGGCAAGCTTCCTGGATCGCAGAGATTCCCCGGTACGAGTTCAGCGCCCCATTCTTTTAAAAAGGCGGCTTTTCTGTAATTCCGTACTAAACAGCGCACCTGATACCCTTCGTCTAGGGCACGACGAACCACCTGTCTGCCGAGGGTACCTGTGGCACCTACAATTAATAAAGTCATCAGGTATTTATGAGGAATCTTAAACTTTCTATCGATATTATCAGAATTTTTCTCATTTTTTAACAAAAGTTAATAAAAATCGTAAAAATTTTTAAGGTTGCGGCTGAGAGTGGGGCTGATTAGGACTCTGCATATAGCCAGACAGAGGTTTCAACCCCTGTCTCATAGCAAAAGTTGGTTGAAACTGACTGTAAATTAATATTTGAGTCGGTTTCAACCGAATTCAGCTATTAGCCAGGGAATTTAGTCCTTGGCGGGTTTTATTAAAAAAACTTATTCTTCGCCGCCTTGAAGCTTGAGTAACAGAAAGCCACCAGCCAAACCTACAAGAATCAGAGTAAAAGACAAAAATGCGGCATTGAAAATTTCAGGGTTCATGTTTTTTATATCTCCTATGCGATCGCGATCGAGTTTAGATTGCAATAATATCATTATTGTTCGTAACGCCGCCCTCTGAGCGGTATAGACAGGAACCCGCCAAAAGGGCGGCGTTACGAGGCTATGTCGCAGGAGAAAATCGCCGTGAATCCCGATCCAAAAGTCAAATTAGCTGTAACAGTGGGAGATCCGGCAGGTATTGGGCCAGAAGTAGTGCTCAAAGCTTTAGCTACAAAACCTCTCTCTAATTGTGATGTGACGGTGATTGGCGGTAAGGAGATTTTGCAAGAAACTTACACACAACTGCAACGCTGCAAGGTAACAACACCTTTGGCTAATCCAGAAAGCTTAGACATTTTAGATGTCGAACTGCATGGCGAGTGGGGTGAAATTGTCGTCGGCGAGGGTAATATAGCGAGTGGTGCGGCTAGTTTCGCTTATATGGAAACTGCGATCGCGCGTACACTTGCCGGCGAATTTCAAGGTATCGTCACAGGGCCAATTTCTAAAACTTGTTGGAAAGCTGCTGGCCATCATTATCCCGGCCAAACGGAACTGTTAGCAGAAAGATCGGGAGTTAAGCGATTTGGGATGTTATTTGTCGCCAAATCTCCCCATAGTGGTTGGTTACTTCGTACTTTACTTGCTACCACACATATTCCTCTGCGTCAAGTTGCCGATGCTTTAACGCCAGATTTACTTAGCCTTAAACTTGACTTATTAGTAGAGTGTTTGCGGCAAGATTTCGGATTAGAAAAACCTCGAATTGCGATTGCGGGTTTAAATCCTCACAGTGGCGAAAACGGACAATTGGGAAACGAGGAAAAATCTTGGTTAATTCCTTGGTTAGAGACGGAACGCGATCGCCTTTCTGATGTGCAGTTAGATGGCCCCATACCGCCAGATACAATGTGGGTAAAACCCGGTCAAGCTTGGTATGGCAAAGGAGGTAATGCTCACGATGCTTATTTAGCATTGTACCACGATCAAGGGTTAATTCCTGTAAAATTAATGGCTTTCGATCGGGCTGTAAATACTACAATTGGTTTGCCATTTATTCGGACATCTCCCGATCATGGTACTGCCTTTGATATTGCTGGTAAAGGTGTGGCGGATGCTAGTAGTACGATCGCAGCTTTGGAGTTGGCGGCGGAGTTGGTTAAGCAGCGTCGAAATGCGTCAAGGTATTAAATAATAGGTGAGGAGTGTTAAAATATAGAATCAGATGCCGCCCAAAAGAGATATTCAGCAACTTAATGCTATTGCTAATGAGTTTAAAATGGAAGAACCAGCTCGAAAAGCATTTGGAGAATTTTTAGAAGCCGAGAAAGCCGCAGGTTATAGAGGAAGTAAAAATGAACGCGGCGATTTTACCTACCAAGAATTACGACAAAAGGCTCGCGAGTTCTTCGGTATAGAATAAATTTGAAAGGCTTGTCAATTCAGATAATTAGTGTTATCATGTTAAACTCTAATTCAGTTCGCAAAAGTTAACTAAGATTTATTTGGGCTATCAGTAAACAGCAATTGTTGAGAATTATGACAGTAACGACAGGTCAGAAGCTAGTACAACCCATTAAAAAAGATGCTGATTTAGAGCAACTGAGGAGTATTGTGAGTGCCATTCAAGGGGAACTGTGCTGGAACGCGAGAATGAGCTATGGAGATGAATTAAATATTCATATTGGAGAGAGAATTCCTTACACATATAAGAAATTAGCGGGAAAGGAAAAAGGTTCTTGGATCTTAGGTACGCGAGGCACAGAATGGAACCTGGAATCGCCGACAAAAGAAACGATCGCCAGTTCTAAGGAAGCACCAGAAGTGTTTAAGGAGAAAGTTAAAGTTATTGAAGGTACAACTATCGCGGCCTTTGAAACTTACTACCCTGATTTGGTTCTTACTGTAGAATTCAGTAACGGCTGTAAATTAAAAATATTCCCAGACCTTGCAGATGATTTTGACCTATCCTACTGGGAACTATTCACTCCTTATAATACGCTGCTAACGCTAGAACCAGGTGCAATTTGGACTTATAGGAGGGCGGATGTGCCAATGAGTGCTAAGATAAATCAACTCTCAAATCAATTAGGGGGCTGATAAAATAAAATGATTAACGAGCAATCATGGGACGAAATACAAAAGTCTCTAAAAGTGGGAACTAAATTGGAAGGAGTAGTCGCCAAGCATTGGCCTTTTGGGATATTTGTTACCCTTCCAGGGATAAAGTTTATGGGTCTTGTTGAACTCCCAGATTTCAAAGATGAAGGTGATATGACCTCATCTGAATATCCAGCAGTTGGTTCATCAGTTGATGTAGTTTTGCTGGCATTCAAGGAAGCGGGGCAACAAATCTGGCTAGGTAGGAAGCCAAGCCAGTTGAATCAGTCAAAATAATTATTGATGATGTCTATTTGAACGTAATTAATATAATTTCGTATTGCTTTTATTACCTTCTGTCTTCTGCTATAACTTCTATAGTTTGTTACAGGAAAATGTGGAGAGTAGGAAACTGAGAGGATTTTCCCCAATTAGCAATTAGCAATTAGCAATTAGCAATTAGCAATTACCAATTACCAATTACCAATTACCAATTACCAAAATTAGTTCCGACTTTGAGTAATAGAGAGATTGTAAGGATGTTGACCTTGGGCGCGATCGCCTACAAAGATAGAGTAAGTCCCCTTATTCCCAAACCCCGAAAACTCCAAATTACCCGCACCAGCACTTTCTGGCAAGATGCAAAAACGACCAGCCGGCCCTTGAATTAATATCGTAGGAGCACCAGCAGTTTGTACGCTAATTCGCCAATAAGGTAAATCCTCCCCTACTTGGATGATGAGATTCGGTGTGGGGGCAATATTGCCGCAGTCGCCACTGTTGTTGGGGCCACCAGATGTACCTGAAACAGTTAGGGGTTCCTTAAATCCGGGACTAATCTGTAGAGCTTGAGAGCGGACAACGCCAGCCGTTGCTAAAATCATTGCTAAAGCTAAGGGAAGTATCCCGCGATCGCGCATTTTCATTTTAATTATTCTTCCTCTGATTGCGAACACAATGGCGGCATACCCAAGTTTCTCGACGGTAGGGGAGCTCCGGGGTTCCTGTGTCAATCGTTCCACTGCTCCATCACTGCCCCATTTTCTCCTATCCCATGACCCCACATCACTCTTCTTCCTTTTTTCTTCTTCTACCAGCAACCTCACTGTTCCGGGATTCTTGCTGTACATAGCGTACAAGTTTAGGCAACCCCCATACCTCAAAAAATAGCGATCGGTGATATAAATGGGTACTGGGAAATGGAGATATAGGTTAAGCTCATCCCACCCCACCTGAAAGTGAGATGAACAGGACTTAGGCATTTCGACTAAAAAAACCCAGTTTTTTACCGAATCTCCGATGCTCTAATTTCTTACTTAGCAGTTAACCGTTAACAGTTAACAGTTAACACACATCGCCTAAAATCTAAAATCTAAAATCTAAAATCAATATGGCTAGCCCAACGGTAAGGAGCGACATTAATCAATCAAATCCATCGTGGCAAGTACGTCGAGAATTGCCGCTAATGGTTCGGAGGTGTGGCGCTTGGGCAGTTGAAGTATCATTAATTGTTGCTAGTTCCTTAGTTCCATTTACGATCGGAACATTGGCTAATAATGCAATCAAGAGTGTACCTCTCAACCCCGCAGTCGCCGCCACATCTGAAGCGATCGCACAAACTTTAGCAATTCCGATTCGCGATCGCAACCCGCGAGTCACCCCCCTAACTAATTTATTCTGGTCTGGCGCACTGATCGCCCCCATAGCTGTAGCTGGATGGCAACTATATTTACTTGCTAAAAAAGGTCAAACTTCCCCCAAGCGCTGGTTTGGTGTCAAAGTCGTTTCGGAGTCTGGTGCACCACCAGGGATACTACGCGCCTTGGCCCGCGAAAGTTTGGGACGTTGGGGAATACCAGTCGGCATTGCTTACACATTATGGCGCATTAGTGGTGCTTTTCCCGATTTAGTCATTTTAGTAGGAATGAGCGGCTTAATGCTGCTAGGAGACGGCTTAGCGACTAAGTTTGACCCAAAGCGGCGCACAGGACATGACCGTTTAGCGGGTACTTTTGTCACTGATGCCGGAGCATTATCAAGTAATACGACAAATCCCTTTATGGGGCAAGATTGGAGTGATGAAGACGCTGCGATCGCGGCCCTGGTCTTAACGCCAGAAGCTTCAGTAGATGGGAGTCGCGGCCTTTGGGCCTGGATGCGCCAACACCCCGGACTAACTCTACTAATAGTTACTATTCTGGGTATGACATCAGTTTTGGGAACCTTTATCGGCACCCAAATTTACATTCAAAGTCAGGCGAATTTGCGGGATTTCAAACAGCGCGACGACAAGGTATTTCTAGCTTTAGTTAACAAGTTATCCCCAATGTCGCCCAATGGCATAGCCGAACGACGGGCAGCAATTTTAGCTTTAGGTGTAGTCGAAGATGCTCGGGCGATACCATTATTAGCAGATCTGCTTGGTCAAGAAGAAAATCCTACTCTCGTAGACTCGATTCAGCAAGCTTTAGTGAGTGCAGGGCCGAAAACCTTACCTTATTTGCAGCGGTTAAATCAAGCCCTCAGCAATGATTTAGATTCTATGCGCTACGGCGGAAATGCCAAGGAACGAGAGTTAGCCGCTATTCGCCGCAGAGCTACTCAGAGAGCGATCGCAAAAATTCTGACAGTGAATCGAGGTCAACTAAATGATGCTGACCTCAGCCGCACGGATTTAAGTCAAACTGCCTCTGGTCCAGCTCAATTCACTTTAGTATTAGACAAAGGCGACCTATCAGGAATTAACTTAAGAAGCGCCAATCTTACTAATGCTATCTTACCAGGTATCCGGTTTTACGGAGCGGGAGCAGACGCTCGTTTTGGTACTTTTGATGACTGGAGAGCAGATTTGAGTGGCGCTAATTTTGAAGGTGCAAATCTTACTGGTGCATTCTTGAATAATATAACGATGAACCGCACTAATTTTCTGCGTTCTACTCTGAATAAAGCTAATTTATCTTATAGTATTTTGAGCGGAGCTAACTTCAGCAGTGCCAAGTTAATTGGAGTAGATTTGCGACAAGCTTCATTACAAGATGCCACTTTTACAGGTGCGGATTTAGGAAGTGCGAATTTGTCGCGCACGAATTTGGAAGGTGCGCGTTTAGGACAAGTTAAAGCTCAAGGCGCTCTATTTCCAGAGACAAACTTGAGAAAATCGGATTGGCAAGGCGCAGATTTATCTGGAGCTGATTTAAGCAATGCTAATCTCCAAAATGCAGATATGACTTCAGTTAAACTTGCTAGTGCGAATTTAAGCAATACTCAACTGCAAGATGCTAATTTTCGGAATGCAGATGTAAGTTTAGTCAATTTCCGAGGCGCTAATGTTACAGGTGCTAACTTTAAAGGGGCAATGTTTGTGACAGGAAAGCAAAATCGACCCGATCAATTTATTCAAAGTCCACCTGTTAATTCTAAATCAGGGCGTTTACAAGGAGTTGATTTTACAGAGGCTAAAAATTTAGAGGCCAGTCAAGTAGCTTATATCTGCTTGCAGGGAGGGATTCATCCCCGTTGTCCGCAGAAAAATTAATAGTTTTATTCTCCCACTACCTCAGCGGTTGAAACCCCTGCCAAACAAACAAAGTCTGCCTAAGCCAACTATTGCTGGGCGTGATGTTTGTAGTTTTCAACCCGCAAAGGCGGGTTTTGTTTGTCTAGGCGCGGTTTCCAACCGCTGGCATACAAGAAACTTTTAAGGCCTATTTCCGCTTATTAGTTTGGTTAGTTCGGGTTGTCACCCCGTCAGCAGGAGGTAGAAGGCAGGAGGAAAATGCAATACTAGAAATGGTTTGGGGGATGGAGAATGCTCTAACCGTTGTGGCGGTTGCTATATAATAAACCTTTGGAATTCATCAGCAGGCAAATTAATCTATGAACGCAGCCGACGACAAAACTATTGTCAGGGAATATTTTAACTCTACTGGCTTCGATCGCTGGCAGCGAATTTACGGCGACGGTCAAGTTAATAAAGTTCAACTTGATATCCGCACGGGACACCAGCGGACAGTTGATACAGTGCTAGAATGGCTAGTCGCTGATGGCAATTTGCCAGGGCTCTCGGTTTGCGATGCTGGCTGCGGTGTCGGTAGCCTCAGTATTCCCTTAGCTGAAGCCGGGGCGATCGTTTATGCTAGTGATATCTCGGAAAAGATGGTAGGAGAAGCCTACGAGAGAGCTAATGCTGTTCCGAGTAGAGCTAATAATATCACGTTTACGGCTCAAGATTTGGAGGCTTTGAGTGGCAAATACCACACAGTTATCTGTCTAGATGTGCTGATTCACTATCCTCAAGATAAAGCCGCTGCTATGATTAGCCACTTAAGTTCTATTGCCGAGTCTCGGCTAATTATCAGTTTTGCCCCGAAAACTTTAGCTCTCACTGTACTCAAGAAAATTGGGGATTTTTTTCCAGGGCCAAGTAAAGCTACTCGTGCTTATCAGCATCGGGAAGCTGATATTATCAAAATCCTACAAAGCAATGGCTTTACAATTCGGCGGCAGGGGATGACTAGCACTAGCTTTTATTATTCTCGTATACTGGAAGCTGTGCGGCCATAAGGAATGATAATTAAATAATTTACTCAAAGGTATGTAGTTGCGCTGTCTTCGATAAAACGCAACTACATATACAATGCAGTAGGAGGATGGTTAGCATCAGGTCATTTAAAACAATATGTAAAAAACGAATCACTTGGAAAATGAAACTTCAACTATTAATTTTGGCAACTGGAGTAATTTTTTTAGGAGTTATCCCCCACCTGCTTTTAACCACAGCATTCTCTGCTAGTTTAGCAGAAAGCACCGCGATAACGCAGGCCAGATTTCAAAGACATCAGGTCTATAATGAATTCTCCTTTGAGTCTCCGTCTAATTGGATTGTTACAACTCCAAGTCGCGACGATATGACGCGAGGAGCAGCAGTAATGATCGCGAATTTTAGCCTCTCCAGCTCTGGACATGGGTCACTTCTACCAGCTCAGCTCAAAACTGATATTTATCTCCTTTCAAGCTCTTTTGAAACCAATGTCAATCAAGCTGTAAGCTTAAATAATAGCGGCATAGGAACAATTGTCAAAAAAGAAAGCTTGAAAATTAATGGCAGAGAAGCCTTAAGGCTCTGGGGAACTGACGCTATGGAAGGATTGCCTGTGCTCACTACTTTTATCCGTCATACTAACAATCGAACAATCCGCATCGATAGCTATTATAGTGCTAACAATGTTGAAGGTATTCACCTCCTTGAAACTTTTCATAATTCTCTTAAATTTCCTCAATAATCTCACTAGCATAGGTAGTTTAGGAAAGCACGCCAAAAGAATTTAGATATATAGCTAGGGACTAGTGGCTAGGGAAGAAGGGAATAAGAATCAAGGGTTTCAGTAATTTATAGGAGTCGCCAAAACCATTAGGACATACATCCGTAACGCCGCCTTCCAGGCGGTATTCTAACCGCCCAGAGGGCGGCGTTACGTAGGTCTTAATTGCCAAGAAAGTTGCTATAAAGGCAAGATCGAACCAATTTTTAGACTAGGTAGTTCTAACCTCGCTTGGAATTTTAAATAAAACAATCAGTAAAATAGCTTTAATTGCAACTGCCAAAGTAATTAGGCAGATAAAATATTTCTGAATTTGTAGGGGAGATTTAGGCAATAAATTTTATCCTAAACCAGCCCTTACATAGTCTCGATGCACATTACACAACACCCAAAACACTCCCTCGTCATCACACCGAATTTCGTAGCTTCCATTTAATTTTGAAACACCTCATCCGAAAACATTTCAGTTAGCGTCCGCAGATATGGTAAAAATACCATGACATCTTCAGGAGGTAAGCGGTCATGAATTTCCCATAACAAAACTAACAGCATATCCTGCACTAATTTCCAACTTACGTGCAGTCTGGGATATAACATTACGCACAGGGGAAATAGTTCTTGCTGTGCCGGGCGAATGCTATCTTCCAAGGCGCATAAGCATAAGTAGCTTTGAAAAATTTCTACATCCCGGATGCTAGAAAGTTTTACCATTGTATCGCTCAGATGGCCGCTACTGCTGCGATAGCCTTGATGCTGAGAACTGACGCGATCCTGTACAACACTAGCAATCTGAGTCGTGTTTTGCAACAAATGCTGCACTGCTACCAAAGCTTTTGAGTTGCGATCGTGATTCCCTGCGGCAGCTTGGATTTCTCCGAATGGTATGTGCAGGTAATCATCGATAATTTTTAAGTAAGGTACTAACTGCAATTGCTCTGTCTGGGAAAGACTTTCTAATAAGAATTGCCCTAGATAATGAAACTCCATCGTGACAAATCCCAGGACTAGCGGATCTGCTTGGGAGTATTTACTTCGCAGTTCAATTATATCTCTGCCCACTACTACCGATAGGCGAGCAGGAGATTCTTCTTCTGCATAGGCATCAATTGCTTTGGCGTATAATTTCCGAGCATCCGCAGTAATTTGGGAGGGATTAATTAAGTCGGGACTGATGGCGTGACGTTCTATATCTTGACCTAGAAGAGTTTGCACTTTACCCCAAGCTATGTTGCTGGCTACTTTCAGGGTATCAGTCAGCTTGTCAACTGTTCTAGCCCGATTTCCCTCAAATTCGTGTAATTGGTGAGTTTGAGGAGCTTTGAGCTGCGATCGCTTTTCGTGAGAGGCAACTGTAGTGTAATATTTCTTGGCCCAGTTAACTGCTATGGAAGAAACGTTCGACTCAGAGGATTGGCCGTTGGCAGTTATTTCGGGACGGTTGATGAGTTGAGGATGCGGCACTAAAGTTGTGATTAGCTCCCTATCTACATCTTTAGGTATGGATAATTTAGATTGTGAGATGTTAGTCATTAAAACCCTCGATTTTTTGTGTAAAGGAAATCCTCGACCGACTAGCTCACCCTTTAAGTTTCTTAACTTCTATTGTTTCACATTTCTTTAGGAAGTTTCACCCGCCATATTGCTACAAGTCATCCGCCATTTGGCTTAAGTGTGAATGTGTTTTAAAATACAAAAACTCCCTAGCTCTGCACCCTTCGGCATCTATTTACAAGCCTGAAACCCGGTTGAAGAAACGTTTCTCACTTACTTTAAGTGATAATTTTTATATCTAGCAATATCTTAAGCAAGATATTAGGATCGTATAGTTTTGGGGGATGGGTGCGTTATCGACTGAATATTGAAAGCCAAATTAGCAGGATTTGCTGATATTTCTAATAGGCAATTAATGTTTATGGCTCCGCTTACTTTATAAAAGTTAACACAACTGCGGCTCAATTGTAAATAAAAAATAAAATTTATAATTTTATAAAAATTCTGTAATAAATACCTCTTAAGATAGATATAAGGATACGTTGTATCTGAATTACTAATAATTAATCGTGAGAGCAGATCCTTCAGGCTGGTATCCTCAAGGTCTAACCCCACAGCGATAATTTCCTCTGAGTGAGAGTAAAGAGTCAGCCAGCTACTCCCTAATTGCTAAGCTTCTTGTACCATTAACAAAGCGAGCGAGAGGGAGTGGTAAAGATGAGTGCTAGTAGCAAGACTAAAAGCAATATTAGATTCGGGACTGACGGGTGGCGGGGGATTATTGCCGATGACTTTACCTTCGCCAACGTGCGGAGAGTGACGCGGGCGATCGCCAGCTATCTAGAAACTGCTTATACTAAAGAGCGCCCAGTTTTAATCGGCTACGATACCCGCTTTCTCGCTGACCAGTTTGCTCGCACTGCCGCTGAAGTCCTAGCAGAGTTAGGATGGAATGTCAAGGTGGCGGAGCGAGATTGTCCTACGCCAGTCATTGCTTACAGCGCCAAATATTTAAACTCTGCTGGGGCCTTAATGTTCACGGCAAGTCATAACCCTCCACCCTA
>NZ_JAQMUA010000498.1:0-10465 GCF_028330895.1 Kamptonema animale CS-326
AATTTTGGCGGCGTTACGAATATTTTTCGTAATTCCTGAAGGTATATAGTTATGCTTTAGCCCTCTTATTTATATGATATGAAATGACAGACAAGCGCAACTATGTACCTAAAAATTAATCTCTTGTCTTGGGAAAGTTATATAGCTCTTGTTTCTAATTCTACTTTTTGCCTTTTACCGATCGCCTTTAATTATATGCTATCTAAATGGTTTTTACTGCAAGGACGCTCTATTTTTTTGTTATCGATCGGGTTGGCAATCCTAACACCGATAGGGTTAAACTATTATGTAAAAATATTTACCAATTCTTACCGCTACAACGATCCTGCCAATGTTCCCCCTGAAAATGTTGCCATCGTTTTTGGAGCCGGAGTCTGGGCAGACGGTACACCTTCTCCGATGTTAGCAGATCGAGTGCAGGCAGCCGTAGATCTCTACAAACTGGGTCGTATTCGCAAAATCTTAATGACAGGAGATAACAGCAGTCCTTACTACAATGAGGTGAAAGCAATGATGATTTACGCTGAGGAAAAAGGTGTACCAAACAGCGATATCACTTTGGATTATGCAGGCTTCAGCACTTATGAAAGTTGCTATCGGGCGAAAGAAATTTTTGGTGTGAAACAAGCCGTTTTAATTACGCAATCTTATCACTTACCACGCGCTGTTTACACTTGCCGTGCGTTAGGGGTAGAAGCAGTGGGTTTAGGAACGCCTGACTGGGGAAAATTCCGTAATAATTCTATGATTCAGTATAATACACGAGAGGTATTTGCAGTGGTGAAGGCGCTCTGGGAGGTTCACGTTACTCGTCCAACACCCACTTTTATGGGGTCATTTGAGGGTATTCCGGGAACAAAAGATCCTAATTAAAAATGTAAGATAAATATCTTGTAATCTAAACAGCAACGTGAAACATAATTTTGTTTATAAGATTCTATTTCCGCTCTTTCTTCTTTCCTCTTCTTCCTTCTTCCTTTACCTATAAATGAAAACGATCGCGTGTCTGTGTTCTCAATTTGAGATCGAGAACGCGATCGCTTGTTTACTTGGATTTATTGATATCTGCCAGAGCCCAAGTTAGACTTGTCATCGCTAAACGGGCAAAAGCTTTCACACGCTCGTTTTGGGCAGATTCAATGATGTCAATTACGTTTGTCGGTTGAATAGTCATAGGTAATTCCTGGGCGGTTTCCGCTGAGTCTTCTAACTGAGCTTTTACAGAAGATTCCGGTAAGCTAACTATCGGTATTTGATTTAGTTCTGTGGTCATAGTCGGAACCACCTCCTTGAGTTCTTCCAGACATACCACTATCTACAATGATGCTCTATTTCTATCCGGTATTTGGTGATGAAAATTTATGGATACCGTGACAATTGTCAAAACTCTCCGTGACCCATATCACTAAAATCTTATTTTTACTTAATCCTAATTTTTCACTAATACTGGTATAGTTAAAGTCACTAGCAAATCCTTCAACCTTATTCTATAGAGGTAATTCAGGGTTTGGCAACTGCAAAACTGAGTGGCACACAAAAAATGGCAATTTATCTAGATTCCGCGATTATATCAGAAGCTCAAGCAGCAAGTAAGTTCGGTTGGATATCGGGAATTACTACTAATCCCACACTTTTAGCGAAGACCGATTTACCACCAGATACGACACTTAAGAAACTGGCACAACTGATTTCTGGGGAGATATATTACCAGCTAATGGCCTCTGATTTTGAGGGTATGGTAGCAGAAGGAAAAGCAGCATTTGCATTAATTGGACGGCAAACCGTGCTCAAGGTTCCGGCGACGGCGGCGGGTTTCCAGACAGTGGCCTATTTGTCGCCGGAGATTCCTTGTGCGGTGACGGCGATATACGGTGCGTCGCAGGCGGCGGTATCCGCAGCAGCGGGGGCTAAATATGCGATCGCTTATGTGAATCGCGCCACCAGGCTTTTAGGGGACGGTTTTGCCTTAGTGCGGGATATGGCAAGTGTTCTCAGGGGAAGCAATACGGAGATTTTGGCCGCGAGTGTGAAATCACCAGCAGAAGCAGTGGCAACTTTACAAGCGGGTGCAAACCATTTGACGCTACCATTTGACGTATTGCAGGCGATGGCAGTTCACGAGTTATCGCAGCAAACTGTTGATGAATTTGCAAAGAATGGTCGAGGAATTTTGGGGTGAGATCGTATCTGATTGATTCATTTTCGTATAATTTCAAATTCAATGTTTGTTCTCATTAGTTTTTCAATAGTGGCGCGATTTTGGAGTGGTGCGGAAGCGCGATCGCAAACTCAGTACCCACACCCAGAGCGGAATTACAAGTCAATTGACCACCGTGTTTTTCCACCACGATTGAATAGCTAATTGATAACCCCAAACCTGTACCACTGCCAATCGCCTTCGTAGTAAAAAATGGCTCAAATATCTTATTTCGTACTGGCTCACTTATACCTACACCATTATCTTTAATGCGGATCAGTATCTTGTCCGCCTCTTGAAGTTCAGTCCGAATAATAATGGTAGGTGGGTGATTTGTACGGGATTCTTCTAAAGCATCAATGGCATTGTTTATAATGTTCATAAACACCTGATTTAGAGCCGACGCATAACAATTAACTAAAGGCAGTTGAGCATATTCTTGAATTATAGTAATCTCTGAATGTTTGCTATTATTTTTGAGTCGATGCTGCAAAATTAACAGCGTACTATCAATACCCGAATGAATATCTACTGGTTTCATTTCTGATTCATCTAAACGGGAAAAATTCCGTAGTGATAGCACAATTTGGCGGATGCGATCTGCTCCTAATTTCATGGAGGACAGCAGTTTGTGTAAATCATTTACTATAAATTCTAGTTCTATATCAGCAATTTTTTCTTCAATTTCTGGTAATGGTTGCGGATACAATTTTTGGTATAAATTATTTAATTCAATTAAAGACGTAATATATTCACTCGCAGGTTCCAAATTGCCATAGATGAAATTAATCGGATTATTAATTTCATGAGCAATACCAGCCACTAATTGCCCCAATCCTGACATCTTTTCCGCTTGAATTAGTTGTGCTTGAGTAGAGTATAGTTTTTCCAGAGTTGATTCTAGCTGAGTTGCCTTTTGGGTGATTTCCTGGGTGCGTTCTTCTACTTTCTGCTCTAAATTATGGGAATACTCTTCTAATTGGCTATAAAGTTGAGCATTTTCCAAGGATATAGCTGCTTGAGCAGTAAGCAGTTTAATAACTTGCAGGCGATCGCACGTAAATACTCCAGCCGTGAGATGATTTTCTAAATAGATAATCCCAATTAGTTTACCTTGATTAATGATGGGAGTACATAAAAGACTCTGAGGTGGTTGCTGTAGGAAATAGGAGTCAGATGCTAATAAGTTTTGAACCATTTTATCATCAATAACTAAGGTTTCTCTGGTACGGAAAACATAGTTAATTACACCAACAGGAATCTCTTGGCTTGATTCTACGGGTGTCGATTGCAGCAAAATATTTTGATTGTTTGTGTCCCTTGCTTTTGAGAGAGCAGTTGCTTCTATAGTTAGATTATCACCTTTAACTAAGATCAAAGTACATTTATCCGCACCCGCATTTTCCATCAATACTTGCATCAAAGTTGACAATAGTTGCTCTAGTTGGATTTCACTAGATAAGGCTTGCGAAGCTTTTAAAAAGGTGGCAAAATCTAGGCGGGATGAAATATTTATACCGCTAGAAACGACAGTCTGAGTAGAAAACTTACCCATACTATTACCCAAATTCAGGCTAGTTTGTGGTTGCTTGAGTATCGACACTAATAATTCAGGATAGCGTTTTTCTAAGTCTTCAACTTTGGCTTTTGCTCCCCATCGGGTGTAGCCGTAGTAGGCTTCAGTCATGTAAACTTGAGCCACTTTTTCTTTACCCCAACCGAGGTAGAATTTGGCAGTCAGTTCGTTGGCAAGCGCTTCTTCTTGCAGGTATTGATTTTCTTTAGCCCCAGCAATTGCCCGCTCGTAGTTTTCAATTGCATCTGCTTTATTACCCAAAACTCGCTGCTTTTCTGCCTCAACTAAATACCATTTATGCAAATGATTCATACCAGAATTTTGCGTACACTGGTACAAAGTAGTTTGATGATTTTCGACCTGAATTAGAATTTCGGCTTGCTCAATTTCTGACTCTGGGAAAACTGCCAAGCGTGTCAGGGCTGCATAGAAATGGAAAATAGGAACAAAAACCATTGCTGGTACTGCCCTCACATACAGCTTAGCTTGAGCAATGTAGTTGTTCCCAGCATTATAATTACCAAATAAGTAAGCAAGAAAAAGTTTGTAAATATAGACCTTGGCGAGCGCCGTTAGATCGTTGTTGTGGTGATGCTGGGGAATCATCAGCGTTTCATCGTAAATACTACCGCTCAAACAATCTGGCTGAATATTTGTTTCCTTCAAGCTCTGAGCTGTCTGCCGTATAATATTTATATAATTCTGGGCAGAAAATTGCTTCATCTGGGCTAAAGCAGTGCTATAACTTGTCATCTCTGAGTCCAAACTATTTAGTTCAGTACCACTCCAAAAACCAGCAGCACTATAAGATGATAAACTCATGCCAGCGTAGAGAAAATCGCCCGTTTCCATACCAGTAGTATATCCACATTTCTGGGTAGCTATTGTTGCCCTTAGAGGTTCTTTTTGATGCTGAATCAATGTTCCAAAAATAGTTAGAATCATCGATTTGACTTGGATTGCATTAAATTTTTCAAGCAAGGAAAGTGCCAATTTCCCAAAGTCATACCCCGTTTCTACATCTCCCAAAAAGGCACATAGCACCATACCGTGAACCACATACCCTGTGCTTGATGCAGTCGTGTTACCAAACTGGAGCGATAAACTCACCATCTTGCAGCTAAGTAAGGGCAGTAACCCCGGCATTCCCAGGAAAATGGGTAAAAATAACGCTGCTAACAGTTGCATTGCTGCCAGAGTTTTTGCATCAGTCATTACAGGCAAATCTACTAATTCTTCAACTTTTCTGCCGCTTTGTTGGTTAGTGATACTCTGTAATACCTTACTAATTAAAGCTTCGTCAGGTGTGGTGGGAAATTCAACTCCTAATTGCTCCAGTGCCTTTGTACCCATTGCAATGGCTTCTAATACCTGGCTCTGGGCTGACTTGGCGACGATTAAAATTTCGTAAATTTTAACTTTATCTAAAATTGTCCGAGCATTTTGTAACACCTCTGCTGCTATCTGTTCCATGCCCTCAAAATCAGCATTCAAATAGGCAATTTCGGCAGCAGCAATATAGAGATTTAAGGTCAATTTGTATTGAGTTTGCCAACAGTTGGCTGTCAGTAGTTCAATTCCTGTTTGGACATAGATTCTTGCCGCAGCGTAGGCAGTAGAATTTCTGGCTTTCTGTGCAGCTTTTAAGTTAAGTTGAGCTAATTCTTCCCGTTTGCTTGGTAGGGAAATCAACTCTTGTCCTAAATTCAAATGTCCCACAATATCAAATAGTTTTTCTTCGTGTTCTATCTCTGAAGAATTTTGCAAGAGCAATTGTCCAATTTGGAGATGAGTTGCTTGTTTTTGGTTTTCGGGAATTAGTAAATAAGCGGCTTGTTGAACGCGATCGTGGAGAAATTTGTAACTGGGATTACCCACCGAATGGCTGACAGATAAGGAATCTGTTTGTATGAAGAATTTATAGATTTCCGTAGTGGGAAGAATGAATCCTTCTTGTAAGGCTTTCCAGAGAACTGTTGCTGTTTCTGCTGCCGATTTCTGAGAGACAATCGCCAAAGTCTCCAAATCAAACTGCGCCCCAATACAAGCAGCAAGTTTGAGAGCATTCTGAGTTTCTCTCGGCAATTTCTGCAATTGCAGCGCCATAAACTCTACGACATCATCGTTAATTGCTAATGCTTTGACTTGAGCAATATCGCATTGCCACCCCCCTTGTACTCCCCTCTTTTCCCCCTTGGTAAGGGGGGATGAAAGGGTGGTGGAGGACTGAGGGAGGTCAAAACTAATCAGTTTATCATCATATAATGACTTGAGAAACTGTGTTGCAAAGAAGGGATTACCTTTGGTCTTTTGATAAACTAATTCTGTCAAGGGTTGAGCCAAGAAAAAATCACAACTCAGAGTATCTGCTACTAATTGATTCATATCTTTTTGGCTCAAAGGTTGCAACGCAATCGTGTTCACTGTTGCCCCATACTTAATAATTTCATCTACAGTCAACATAAACGGATGAATGGGTGACACTTCATTATCTCGATAAGCACCCAACACTAATAAAGGCCCCGTATCCTCCATCAATAATTGCAGCAACTTCAAAGATGCACTATCTGCCCACTGTAAATCGTCCAAAAACATGACTAAGGGATGTTCTGCGGTAGTAAACACTTGCACAAATTTTTGCATGAGCAAATTGAAACGATTCTGTGCAGCACTTCCAGATAGTCCTGGTACAGGAGGTTGAGGGCCAATAATGCGTTCTAACTCAGGAATTACCTCGATCAAGACTTGTCCATTGTCTCCAACTGTTAACAAAATCTTGGTTTTCCAAGTTTGTAAATTAGCTTCTGATTCTGATAGCAATTGCCTCATTAAGTCGCGGAAAGCTTGCACAAAAGCCAAAAAGGGAATATTTCGCTGAAATTGGTCGTATTTGCCTTTAATAAAGTAGCCGCGTTGACGAACAATCGGCTTATGGACTTCATTTACTACCGCTGTTTTGCCGATACCAGAAAAACCTGCGACTAACATTAATTCACTGCCGGATAAACGCGATTTCTCCCCGCCTGACTTAACAATTGTGGAAGTTTCTAAAGCCTCTTTTTTGAAGTTGTTTTGGGCAAGGCTTCCTGTACTAACTCGTTCAAAGGCGGCTAATAGTTGGGAAACTTCTGTTTCTCTTCCATAGAGCTTTTCAGTAATTAAAAATCTGTCGGTAATATCTCGCTTTCCTAGTTCAAAAGCTGGGATTTTTCCGGTTTTTTGTAATTGAGCCAGACAAATCTCTAGATCGTGTTTTAGTCCTAATGCAGTCTGATAGCGATTTTCAGCATTTTTCGCCATCAATTTACTGACAATTTGCGATAAAACTAGAGGAATTTCTACATTGACTTCATGTATGGGAATTGGCTGTTTGGCTAGATGACAATGTACTAATTCCATTGGGTCATCTGCAACAAAAGGTAACTGTCCAGCAAACAATTCATAGAAGGTGACACCCAGGGAATAAAAGTCACTACGATAGTCAATACCTCTATTCATTCTTCCTGTTTGTTCGGGAGATAGATAGGCTAAAGTCCCTTCTA
The DNA here is from genome assembly GCF_028330895.1 of Kamptonema animale CS-326. Taxonomy (NCBI): domain Bacteria; kingdom Bacillati; phylum Cyanobacteriota; class Cyanophyceae; order Oscillatoriales; family Microcoleaceae; genus Kamptonema; species Kamptonema animale. The sequence goes on from NZ_JAQMUA010000498.1 coordinate 7,316, forward strand.
GAATATTGGGGTTCTGGATTTCTTGGCTTTCTCTTGGCAGCAAGGAAGCGATACTAAAGTCAATTAATTTGATTTGTTTGGTGTCGGGATTAATTAAAATATTAGCGGGTTTAATATCTTTATGGATTACTCTATTTTTGTAAAGATAGTGAATAGTATCTGCTAGTTGCAAGGCGAGGTTGAGAAATTCTTCTAAAGGTAAAAATTTAGAGGGTTTGTTTTCAGTATTTACTGACTTCAAATAAGTAGACAGGGAAATTCCACCAAAGTCTTCCATTACTAGGGCATAGCTATTCTGGTATGTTTTTAGACTCAGAGGTTTGATGATCGTGGAGAGATTAAAATTTTTGGCAATGATATACTGGTTGCGGAACTGCACCAGTTCGTTAAAGTTGGGGTATTCGTTTCGCAGTATTTTAATGACGACAGGAGTGCGATCGCTCTCTTGAAGAGCTCGATAGACTATGGTGCGATCGCCCGCATATAGTTGTTCTATGATGCGATAGCCCAGTATGTGAGTGATTGCATTCATTTTCTCGTACCAAAAAAACTGGTCATTACTTCAACCATTTCATTATTACATGGTGCGAATAGAAAATAGGGAAGTTTCAGACTCACGAATGTGTATAAATAATAAATATTTTGTGAATAAATAATTAATAAATTCCCTAATTAATCATGCTCATCAATGTACACTCCCAAACTAATCGCGACTGAACATAACCCAGTAAATATTGCCGCGCTTTTTCTAATATTTGAACTGGAGATTTTCTGATTTTTCCTGACAAAAATTTCCTCCAGTAACAATGCTGCAAATAATCTACTAACCACAATTGAGCTTCTGAATCTAAATTTTTATCAATTTCTCTTGCTAATTCCAAAGCTTCCCGAATGCTCTCAGGTAGCTGCTGCACCTTCCGCAGCAAATTTTCAGGAATATCCCCAAGTTGCTGCCAAATTTCTATTGCTTCGCCAGGACTTCCCTGAGCCATTGCCATTATTTCTGGATGTGATACAATTTCCTGATTTCCAGTTTTCTGTAATACCTGCTTCATGGCATTTTTATCTAACCGATAAAATGGTATTCTTTGACACCTTGAGACCAGAGTTGGCAATAAAGATTCAAAGCCAGGTGCAATTAAAATTAGTGTCGCTTTTCCAGGTTCTTCTAAAGTTTTAAGCAATCCATTTGCTGCACTTTCAGCCATCGTTTCTGCCTGTTCTAATACTACGACAGATCGCGATGCTTCTAAGGGTGGGCGACCGAGAAATTGTCCGATTTCTCGAATTTGTTCTAAGCGAATTTGCGGCGGTGCTTTTCGTTTCAATCCTGCGGCTTCTGCTTCTTTTGCTGATAATCGTTTACCTTGATGTAGATAAGTTGGTTCTATCCATAATAAATCGGGATGATTGCGTTCTTGTATGCGTTTTTGAAGAGTAGCGATTGCTTTTGTATCGCCAAAGTTAGTAGAGAATAAAAGCTCAATAAAACACTGAGCTGCTAAACTTCTCCCTACGCCGCGAGTACCAGCAAATAAATACCCAGGAGCAATTCGATTTTTAGCAACTGCCTGAGTTAGCAATTCTACTGCTTGATTTTGACTGATGATTGGTGCAAAATAATTCATTATAGTTGTTAATTGTTAGTCGTTATATTAGTAGTTAGTAGTTAGTAGTTAGTTGTTATTAGCTTCTGTCATTGCGAACGAAGTGAAGCAATCGCAAGGTCTGTAAGTCGCTAGACAGATATTGTGCGTCATCCTTAGCCAATTCAAGTATAATTCCGCTCAATTAACTTTTATCAACCCTAGAGTTGAACTCAAACTATTGCGATTGCTTCGCTTCGCTCGCAATGACAACCAATAACTAACAACCGATAACTAAAAACCAACAACTAACCACTAACCACTAACCACTAACAACCAATAACTAACAATTATATCCCCAATCTTTTAACTTGCGGGTGAAAATATGATGAATTTCCTCTGAAACTTCCTCTTCGCTACGATTAGCATCTACCCGGATAATGCGATCGCGATTTGCAGTAGCTAAGTCAGCAAAGCCTTGCTGTACCCGCCGATGAAATTCTAAATCAGCTTGCTCAATGCGATCGCTCACTCCCCGACGCTTCACGCGACGCAAACCTACCTCCACCTCAAGATCCAGCCACAAAGTTAAATCGCTTTGTAACCCCACCGTTGCAATTTCATTGAGTTGGTTAATTAAACTCAAACTCAGACCGCGACCATATCCTTGATAAGCGATCGTCGAGTCAGTAAAGCGATCGCACAAAACTATCGACCCCTTCGCTAACTCAGGTTTGAGCACAGCCTCGACGTGCTGAGCTCTATCCGCCGCATATAAAAGCAATTCCGCGCGATCGCAGATATTTTCCCCCCCTGACTCCAATAGTAACCCTCGTAACCCTTTCCCTAAATCCGTACCTCCTGGTTCGCGAGTCACCACAATTTGTGGAACTTTGCAATTGTTCTCCTGTGACAACAACCAAAGCCGCGATCGCTCGATTTGCGTTGTTTTTCCGCTCCCTTCGACCCCCTCAAATACAATTAACTTACCGTCCATTTTCTTATCCTCATGCCCCAATACATTGTTACTGCTCTGTAGTTCTCTGTCTTCTTCGGTATGATGGGGAGGTTTGATGCCTCACGCCTGGAGTTTCTTATGGCTCGCTATACTGGTTTCTTTATCGTCGCCGTTCCGATTGAACGCCTCCGGCAATTAGTAATCGAGATTTTAGTCTCTTGCGATCTTGATATTATCTACGATAGTGGGGACTATCTGATGGCTCGCGAACTACCTGGTCAAGTTTCTATTCCTAAACTTGTCACTGCGGAAGTTCTCATTGATAAAAGCTCAAATTCTCAATCAGAAGTCCGCATGGATTTAGTAATAAAAAATGAGGAATTGCCGCTGAAATTTAACAATCATTGCCGTCAAATGTTCGAGCTCGTGAGTGAGTTGATCGTTAAGAACCGTCACTGGCAACTCCTTGAAAGCATGGGGATTTAGAGAATTAAAAATTAAAAATTAAAAATTAAAAATTTCCTTTTCAATTTTTAATTATAGCAACCGCGATAACTTCCGTAATACCGCCCAGAGGACGGAGTTATATCATGTCCGGTTAAATAC
>NZ_JAQMUA010000499.1:0-22063 GCF_028330895.1 Kamptonema animale CS-326
ACTCACACTAAAACCGGGCTATCTGTAGTTGCAAATGTGCTTGATAAAGCCTATAAAATTGGTCGAAAGGTAGCTGATAACTTTAAAAAAACTATGCAAATTGTTTTTGACGAATATTTGTCAAAATGGAACTATAGAGCGGTACCTCAAACTTAGCAATTCATCAAGTTATTTATTTTTTAGTCCGGTGAGGGCTGCAACTGCGCCATTACGATAGTAGGTTTCACCGTACTCAAAAGATTGGGGGCTGCTGTTTTGGCGAAGTGTAGCTTCTGCGAATTTTGGAATCGGCATTTAGCACTCCCTAAAGTAGTTTTTGCAGCTTTGGTCTACGGATAAAAGGTACTTTTTTCAGTTAGTGTAACATCATAGCTTCCCTTTGAGGTTTCTAATCAAGGCTAAAAAATGCTAAAAAATCTGAGCAAATGAATCAAAAAGCTCTTGGTACTTGGCACTTCCTCTAACGAAAACTATTGAGAGTAATCGCCACCCAACTTCTGTTGATAATTTCTACAATAATTGCACACATGGAAAACTCAATAGCAAAATAGCGATCGCACTGCCACCTCCAAAAGCCACTGTCAATCGCAACACTAGACAAGAAAGCAAAAGTCGGGAGAACGATCGCCAGATGGAGCCTAAACTTTTATCTAATGCTAAACCAATCCAAAAATTACAGTTATGAAATAGTTCGCCTGTCACCCTCACAAATGATATACAGAGGTAAATACTAAGTTTTTAGCTAAGATAGTCATACCTACATTTCAAAAAAAATTGATGATTCAAAGCCCGACAATTACAGCAAGTGCGATCGCTTGCGGTTTTCATGCCCTCTCTGACCCTCTGCGGATTCAGGTAATCGAGTTACTGCGAGAACAGGAATTGTGCGTCTGCGATCTATGCGATCGCCTCCATGTCCCCCAGTCCAAACTCTCCTTTCACCTCAAAACCTTGAAGGAAGCAGCTTTAGTCCGCAGCCGCCAAGAGGGACGCTGGATCTACTACAGCCTCAACATTCCCCAGTTCGCCATCCTCGAACAGTACCTCGCCGAGTACCGCCGCTTCAGCCCGATCCTGTCTATCCGTTGCTGCGACACCCCTTAGTCAATCAACATTTCTTAATGTATTTTTTCTGTGTGTGTTATCCCCTATACTTGACATATCAAGTTTTTTTGATATGGTGAACTTGTGGACATGAATTTTGACATTAAGGCAAGGTCAATGAAAACAACAAGGCAGGTCTATTCTCATATACTTAGTATAAAAATTTTAGCATTTAGTGCTATAGCTCTCCTCAATTCCTGCGCCCAAGTCCAATCGCAAACCTCGCAGCCGATTAAAATCGACGGTTCCAGTACCGTTTATCCGATTACAGATGCGATCGCGAAAGACTTTCAAAAGACCAAAAGCACAAAAGTACCCATTACTGTTGAATTCTCCGGTACCGGTGGAGGATTTAAAAAGTTTTGTACTGGCGAAACAGATATCAGTAATGCCTCGCGACCAATTCGATCGGAAGAGATGGAAGCCTGCAATAAAGCTGGTATTCGCTATTATGAATTACCAATCGCTTTTGACGCTCTCACAGTAGTAGTTAACCCCAAAAATAGCTGGGCAAAAGACATCACAGTAGCAGAACTAAAAAAACTTTGGGAACCAGCCGCACAAGGTAAAATTACCAAATGGAATCAGATTAGAACCAGTTGGCCAAATCAACCCATTAACCTCTATGGTGCGGGTAAAGATTCTGGTACCTTTGACTATTTCACAGAAGCAACAGTCGGTAAAGCCAAAGCCAGCCGTACTGACTATACAGCTAGTGAGGATGATAATGTTTTAGTGCAGGGAGTTATCAAAGATCCAAATGCCTTGGGTTACTTTGGCTTAAGCTATTACGAAGCAAATCAAACTCAATTGAAAGCATTAGGAATAGATAATGGTAAAGGCTCAGTGATGCCTAGCCGTGAAACAGTAGAAAAAGCTCAGTATAAACCTCTTACCAGACCTCTTTTTATCTACGTTAATTACAGTGTAGCCCAAAACAAACAAGAAGTCCGTGAATTTGTAGAATTCTACATGAAAAAAGCACCAACTTTAGTTAATTCTGTAGGCTATATTCCCTTGCCAAAGGACGGATATCAACTGATTTACAACAATTTCTACAAGGGCAAAGTAGGCACTGTTTTTAATGGTGAGGCTCAGTTAGACTTAACAATCGGTGAGTTACTGCGCCAACAAGCAAAGTTTTAATTTTTTCAGCAATTTTCGCTCCAATATTTAACTCAATGAATCAATCAACAACCTCACCTGTTCATGCAGGAAACAAGCTTAGTTTTTTTGAAAGATACCTCACCCTTTGGGTATTCCTTTGCATTTTAGGCGGTATTATTCTCGGTAGATTATTCCCTAGCGTCGCCGTCACCCTTGATGCTCTTAGCTTTTACCAGGTATCGATTCCGATTGCCATTTGTCTATTTTTTATGATGTATCCCATCATGGTAAAAATAGACTTTACCCAAGCAGCAAATGCAGCGCGATCGCCCAAACCTGTAATCTTAACATTAGTTGTTAACTGGATAATAAAACCATTGACAATGGTAGCCTTTTCTCAGTTTTTCTTAGGTTGGCTATTCCGTCCTCTGATTGTCGGCACAGAAATAATTCGTGGTAGTGAAGTTTCCATTGCTAGTTCCTACATTGCTGGTACAATATTATTAGGAATTGCCCCCTGTACGGCGATGGTTTTAATGTGGGGATATCTCTCCTATGGCAATCAAGGACATACTCTAGTCATGGTCGCGGTTAACTCTCTAGCAATGCTATTTTTATACGCACCATTAGGCAGATGGCTGTTAGCAGCCAACGATCTAGTTGTTCCTTGGCAAACCATAGTATTGTCTGTGTTCATTTATGTTGGTTTGCCCTTAGCTGCTGGAATGTATAGCCGTTTTTGGATTTTTAAACATAAAGGAAAAGAATGGTTTGAACAAGAGTTTATGCAATATCTAAGTCCAGTGGCTACGGCTGCACTTTTGATTACGCTAATTCTTTTGTTTGCTTTCAAAGGAGAGTTGATTGTTAACAATCCTCTGCACATTCTCTTAATTGCCGTACCCCTGTTTATCCAAACTAATTTCATTTTCCTAATTTCTTATGTAGCAGCTTTAAAACTCAACCTTCACTACGAAGATTCAGCACCCGCCGCCCTGATTGGTGCTAGCAATCATTTTGAGGTAGCGATTGCTACGGCTGTCATGCTTTTTGGCTTAAATTCAGGGGCGGCATTGGCTACGGTTGTGGGTGTTTTAATTGAGGTTCCAGTGATGTTAATGTTAGTAGAGTTCTGCAAGAAAACAGCATTTTGGTTTCCTCGTAAACCAGAAACAGCTTCCCTGCGAGATCCCCGTTGTCTTTACTAATTCTCATAGCTATAATCCCATGGAAGACCTTACTCATAAACCCCGAATTCTCTTTTTATATGGTTCTTTGCGAGAGCGTTCTTATAGTCGCCTACTCGCTGAAGAAGCGGCTAGAATAATTGAAGATTTCGGTGCTGAAATTCGATTTTTCAATCCCCTAGAATTGCCGATTTATGGGAGTGTTCCTGATACTCATCCCAAAGTTCAAGAATTGCGTGAGTTGAGTCTTTGGTCTGAGGGTCAAGTGTGGTCAAGCCCAGAACTACATGGTAATATTAGCGGGATTATGAAAAACCAAATTGACTGGATTCCCTTAAGTATTGGGGCCGTTAGACCTACTCAAGGTAGAACTTTAGCGGTGATGCAGGTTAGCGGTGGTTCGCAGTCTTTTAACGCAGTTAATACTCTGAGAATTTTGGGGCGATGGATGCGGATGTTTACTATCCCAAATCAATCTTCTGTGGCTAAAGCTTATCAGGAGTTTAATGAAGATGGAACGATGAAAGATTCGGCTTATCGCGATCGTGTAGTTGATGTAATGGAGGAATTATATAAGTTTACTCTATTGTTACGCGGCCAGGTTGATTATTTGACCGACCGTTACAGCGAACGCAAAGAAAAAGCGGCGAAGGAAATTATCGCCATTGCCAATAGTGCTCTTGAAATTAAAAAGTAGCCCTGATAATAAGTAACAACAAAAACCATGAAAAAAGTCATGTTTGTCTGTAAAAGAAACTCTTGCCGTTCCCAAATGGCTGAAGGTTTTGCTAAAACATTAGGTAAGGGGAAAATTGAGGTAGCGAGTTCCGGGTTGGAATCTAGCAGAGTTCATCCAACGGCGATTCAAGTAATGTCTGAAATTGGTATTGATATCACAGATCAAACTTCAGATCCGTTAAGTGATTTTAATGCTGAGGATTACGATGCTGTGATTTCTCTGTGTGGCTGTGGTGTGAATTTACCGGAAGCATGGGTACTGCGAGAAGTGTTTGAAGATTGGCAACTTGACGACCCCGACGGACAGCCAATAGAGACATTTTATCGCGTCCGCGATGAGGTCAAGGAACGAGTTAATAAGTTGTTAAAGTCTCTGACAATAGAAACAGCAAAAATTTAGCATTGTTTTAAGTAGAAGGAAGAAGGAAGAAGGAAGAAGGTAGAAGGCAGAAGGCAGAAGGCAGAATGTAGAAAAATTTAGTTATCTAGGAGAGAAGGAAGAATGGTTATACAGTCGGCTTTTTAGCCATCCTTATCTTATGTTTAATTAGGTGGATTTACTTACAATTCGGGATTAAGCAAAAGTATCCGTAACGCCGCCATCCTGGGGGTTAAAGAACCGCCAGGATGTCGGCGTTACGTAAATAATGGTTAATTCCTAATAATCTTAAAAAAAATTGTGTGCGATCGCATCCTTGACCGGAAAGCCGAGGAGCGATCGCACACCTAGATTATGGGAGATTCAGCCTGAAAAACATCAGCTTTTCAGCACACAGGCCAGGATTAAGTCTAGGCTTGCTTATTCAACAGGTTTTGCACTTGTCTGATTGCAGCCGCGCCAATATTGAAAGCTGCCCAGCCACCGGCCAACAAGATTGGCAATAAAACTACTAGCACGCGGAAGTCAAAATCCATTAGTTCCTCCTCTAAAGTTTTTTAAAGATTTCTCATAATCTATTTGTATCTCATTTTGTCCCTATTCTCAAACTTCGCTTAGGGATTAATCGGCTTTGGCAAATCCCAAATTAGTTCCTCTACCAGAGTGAACCAAAGCTAACTGCTCGTAGCGTTTGGCGTGTTCGATCAATTCAGCGGCTTCTGCCTCAGAGACATCTCGCCGTAGTTTAGCCGGCACTCCGACAACTAAGGACAAAGGCGGCACGTCTTTAGTTACAACTGAGCCCGCACCGATGATACTACCGGCCCCCACTCTCACGCCATCGAGTATGACTGCACCGATCCCAATCAGGCTCCCCCGCTCAATATAAGCTGAGTGAATTACAGCTCGGTGTCCCACTGTTACAAAATCTTCTAAGATCGTTGGCTGGCCTGGATCGCCGTGCAAAATTGCTCCGTCTTGAATATTAGTAAAAGCTCCGATCGCAATCCGCTCTACATCTCCTCGGACAACGGCTCCGTACCAAATACTCGCCCCCGCTGCTACTTCTACCGAGCCAACGATCGCAGCATTGGGAGCGATAAAAGCTGCTAGGGAGAGATCGGGGACAGGCCAATAGGATGTTAGGATTGGGAGTGGCTGGTTAAAATGAGTCATCGCGATCGCCTACTTACTATTTGATTTTGTTACTAATTTTCAATATTTAATAGAGATTTTAAACCCATCAATTATCGAAATCAATATAAATTGTACAGCAGCGATCGCCAATTCTTTTAATCTAATACTAACATAATTATAGCAAAATTGAGTTAATAAAAACACTTGATTTTGCCAACCTGCAATATCTTCAGATCGAGAATCTATGTAACTAAACATCCAAAGTACATATTTATATAAACCGATAAATGCAAGCTTAAATAGACCTATTGTAAAAGTCAATCAACCTCATTAGTCCGCGCAGGCGGACTTTGTTTGTGCGAGCGCGTTGCTGCGCGATTTCAATCGCCCCTATTTTTTGCTTTTGCTATCAGGTACAACAACAAAAGCAATTAGCACTATTGCAGAAAATATGCTGGGACTCACTCCAGGATCAATCCTGCCTTGCAAGACGCTTTACTGACGCTATAATATGATTGACAAGGTAAACCAATTGATACGAATGGAATAGAGAAGCAAGTTCTGCTATATACTTTTGATATCAAAGAGGTTTACTAGAAAAATACTAGAATTGCTGAAAGGACGGGAAACCAATGGTTCAGAGTAAATCAGCAGTGCCCAAGGCTAACGTGAGGGTGTACGAAGACAAGGGGAGCTTGGCGCTACGCTTCTCGACTAAGTACAATCCCATCTTTGAACAGTTAACTGGATTCAAGGGTAGGCAGAAGTGCATGGGGCTTAAGTTGGAGGCTGTGCCGCAGAACTGGAAGAAGGCACAACAGATAGCACTTCAGATTGAGGCGGATTTAGAGCACAGCGACTGGGTTAAGTTGTTTGATCCTACCTTTGCTAAGTACGGTATAGGCGATGCTAAGTTCGCTCAGAAAATGGGTGAGCTGATACAGATGCCTAATCAGAAGGTGGCGATGACTGTAGGGGAGATGTGGGAGGATTACTTACTGTGGAAGGAAGGGCAGGTAGAATGTACTACGTTTAAATCAAAGTATCAAAAAACTTACTCTAATGCAATTAAGGGGTTGAAGTGGGATAATAAAGCTCAAAAATTTATCGATACCGGGCTAGGTATTTATGGCTTACCGCTTGATAGTGCAATAGGGGAAAAAGCTACCGTATCAATTAGCAAAACAATAAATCAAACACAAGGTAAAGATACACTAGCGGCGCTAAAGGAAGCCTACGACCGGGCGGTTAATTTGGGTAAAATACCACCAACAAAGAACCCGTTTGAGATGGTGAAAGGGGAGGTGAATAATAACCAAATGTACGCACCGCGTCAGGATGAAGAGGGTGTATGGCGTGAATGGTGGGAGTTTGAAGAGCAAGTAGATGATGAGTATCTGAAGGATAAAAGGCATTACAGCTTAGCAGAAAGGGATACAATCATTAAGGCTTTCTATGAAAGCGATAAAGCAGCAGCACGTCATGCAGCTACACTAATTGAGTTCCTATTTCTAACAGGTTGCCGACATGGTGAAGCATTTGCTTTAAGGTGGAAAGATGTAAGTATTGAACGTGGTTACATCAGGTTTAGTAAATCGTTTAATAAACAAGAAGGTAGCACTCAGCGGACTAAAACTAAAACAGTTAGAATGTTTAAGTTGTACCCTAAGTTAACTGAGTTGTTGTTACGCATTCAAGCTAATTCAAGTAAGACTGATAAGAATGATTTAGTGTTTACACTGCTAAGTGGTAACGCTTATGGAAGTAGTAACCTAAGTGACTATTGGTGGCAAAGTGATTATAAATACACAAAAAAAACAGGCGAAGAAACACATACTATTTACCCTGGCATCGTCACTACACTAGCCAATGAAGGTGTAATAAACGAGTATCTAGTACCCTATTCTACACGCCATACGTTCATTACCTTGCAGGTACAGGATAAGGTTGATGTGGCGTTATTAGCTGCTATATGTGGCAATAGTATCGAAGTCATTTACAGGCATTACTTAGGGTTTGATAAATCAGCTATTCCTAGCAACCTGTAATAGAGCTAGTACCTATTAGCAATTACCTAATCACCCTATAACGGGGTGATTTTTTATGGCTGTAAGCCTTACTATGCAAGCATCCTTTTGAATCGGATTTTTAGGTATTAGACCACGTAAGGGGGTTAATCGGGCTAGAAGCGCAAGCTAGCCATCGCTAATTAAATGTGTGACAGTTGCCGTAGGCGAAACGGATGCTGTATAATATCTGATAAAATAAAAATACTAGAAAATTTAGCTGGTAATGAGCCACCTCTTCATGGGTGAGGTGAGGTAAAATTGACTTATTTACGGCTCTAAAAGAGCTATATAATAGAAACGTACTAGAAAAACTGATGTAAATGGCTGGAAATATTGGAATTACATATGATGCCTACACTTACCCGATGTTTGGCCCGGAAATTCAGTGTCCTCACTGTCGCCAGACAATTCCGGCGCTAACGCTAACGGACACTTATTTGTGTCCCCGTCACGGGGCATTTGAGGCAGACCCGAAAACGGGTGAGCTAGTCCATCTCCAGTCAGGTCGTCACTGGCGGCAGTGGGAGAATGATTGGTATCGGCAGCACACACATCCTGACGGGATTCGCTTTGAAATTCACGAAGCTCTCGATCGCCTCTATACTCAAGGTTATCGAGCAACTCGCGTCATCATCGCCCAACGCTATCGCGACTTAATTAGCTCCTATCTGGAGCGCACCACTCCTTGGCGGGGACAACCAGAATCCCCTCGGCCGCGACTTTACGGTTTGCCTGTCGATTTTAGCCCTGACCCCTTAGAGGAACCTTGCTGGGAAGTAATTAATTTTGACTTGGAAAAAGAGCCAGGAGTACCGATTAGATATCCTTATTTTCGGTTGTTTGAATAAGATGACAAAAGCTTGCCCTATAAGCATTCTGCCTTCTACTTAGCTCTCTATCTAAAATTTAAAATCGAATGCACCACGCCTCGATTCGTACTGCTAATATTCATCGCGCGATCGCTTTCTACGAACAACTGGGATTTACCGTCTGCGAACGCTTTACAACAGGTTACACGCTTGCTTGTTGGATGGAAGGCTTAAATGGGCGTATTGAACTGATCCAAATACCGGAACCCAAACCTGCACCGGATGCCTTTGGAGACGAGCATTACGTTGGCTACTACCACCTATCTTTTGATATCACAGATACGGCAACTGACCTTTCTAGCTGGCTAAAGTCGGTACAAGAGCGCTTTGAGTCAGCAGCGCAGGCGCAACCCAAGGAATTCCAGCCTTTAAAAGTTCTCTTAGAACCGACTCAGCAAATGATTGGCGCGAATGTTTACGAAGTAGCTTTTATTGCGGATACTGATGGATTACCTTTAGAATTTATCCGGCTGTTAACAGTTAACGGTTAACTGTTAACTGTTATCAATTACCAATTACCAATTACCATTAATAATGATTATCGCTCTTGCTCAGGATTTATAACCACTAATTTTCTTTGAGCATGAGCTTGACTTTTAAGTTTGAATCTACTATGGTTCCTTTTTAAGAGACTAAATATGAATATATGTTCATAGTAGCTTTTTATCTAAACTTAGGAAAAATAATGAACAAACCAAAATTAAGTCATTCGGGCTGTTGTGGGAGTGACGACCACCAAGAACACAATCATGAGAATCATAATCATAACCACGAACACGACCACAATCATAACCATGACCATGACCATGACCATGACCATGACCACACTCATGGCGGCGGAGATTTCAACCTCAATCAAGAGTTGATACCTGTGGGGTTGGTGGTTATTTTGTTTATCATCGGTTTGGTTTTTGAGGAAAAATTACACAATACACCCTACAGTATTGGCGAATATCTAGTTTTTATCCCAGCCTATCTTTTAAGTGGCTGGAATGTATTGAATAGCGCCGGACGCAATATACTTCGAGGCAAAATATTTGATGAAAACTTTTTGATGACTGTAGCAACATTGGGCGCAATTGCAATTCATAAACTCCCAGAAGCAGTTGGAGTAATGTTATTTTTCAAGGTAGGAGAATTATTCCAAGATTTTGCTATTGGTCGTTCTCGCAAATCTATCAAAGCACTATTAGAAATTCGACCTGACTATGCCAATATCAACGAAAATGGCGATGTCAAAAAAGTTGCACCAGAAACAGTAGCCGTAGGGAATATCATTATTGTCAAGCCAGGAGAAAAGATTCCCTTAGACGGTGAGATTATAGAGGGAAATTCTCAAATTGATACATCAGCAATAACTGGAGAATCAGTACCTCGCAGCGTCAGAATTGGAGAAAGAGTCTTAGCGGGAACGATTAACCAGACAGGAGTTCTCACCGTCAAAGTTACTAAACTGTTCGGCGAGTCTTCAATATCCCGGATTTTAGAATTAGTAGAAAATGCCAGCAGTAAAAAAGCTGAGACTGAAAAATTTATCACCAAATTTGCTAAAATTTATACGCCGTTCGTAGTTTTTAGCTCATTAGCAGTTGCTTTAATTCCTCCTTTATTTATTGCAGGAGCAACTGATGCCGACCGATTCCTCTGGATTTACCGCGCTCTTGTTTTATTAGTTATTTCCTGCCCTTGCGGACTTGTTATTAGCATTCCCCTGGGATATTTTGGGGGAATTGGAGGTGCTGCTAAGCGCGGTATTTTAGTCAAAGGCTCTACTTTTTTAGATACTCTGACTGAAGTCAAAACAGTTGTTTTTGACAAAACAGGAACTCTGACAAAAGGGGTTTTTAAAGTCGCTAAAGTTGTTACGAAAAATGGTTTTACTGAAGCGGAATTGATAGCAATAGCCGCAAAAATAGAATCTCAATCTAATCATCCTATAGCGAAATCTATCCGGGAAGTTTACGGTAAAAAAATAGATGATTCTGAAGTTAAAGATTACGAAGAAATAGCGGGACACGGCATTCGAGCTAAGTTAGATAATCAGGTTGTGCTTGCGGGAAATGACCGTCTGCTGCATCGGGAAAACATTGCTCACGATGTCTGCAATCTCGAAGGGACAGTCGTTCATTTAGCGGTAGACAATCGCTACGCTGGTTATATTTTGATTGGGGACGAGATTAAGGAAGATGCAGCACAAGCTATTTTTAACCTAAAGAAACTAGGTGTTGAGCAAATCGTGATGTTAACAGGAGATAATCAAGCCGTAGCCGAGAGTGTCGCTAAAAATCTGGGTTTAGATTCCTACTTAGCTGGTTTATTACCCGAAGGAAAAGTCGAGGCAATTGAAAAAATACTCGCCCAATCTGGAAAAAACCGTAAAGTTGTATTTGTAGGAGATGGAATCAATGATGCACCTGTTATTGCTAGAGCAGATGTCGGCATAGCAATGGGAGGATTAGGCTCAGATGCAGCAATAGAAACTGCCGATGTTGTGATTATGACAGATGCACCATTAAAGGTGGCTGAAGCGATAGAAATTGCCACAAAAACCAACAATATTGTTTGGCAAAATATCATTTTTGCTATGTTAATCAAAGGTGTATTTATCGCTTTGGGGACTTTCGGAGTAGCAACCATGTGGGAAGCCGTTTTTGCCGATGTTGGCGTAGCTTTGGCGGCTATTTTCAATGCAACTAGAGTTTTAAAATAAGGAGTTTGCCAGCCCCGATTACCATCGAATATCTATTGGAGATAGTTTTATGAAACACGCACGTTCAACGCCTTGGATTCATAAATGGTCGCGCCCAATTATGGCAGGAATCGCTACTTTAGGAGCTGCAATAACTGCTTACTTAACAGCGGTAAAGTTTAGCCAGGAAACAGCAGTTTGCCCAACTAGCGGCTGCGATGTAGTTCTTTCCAGCCCTTATGCAACAATTTTTGATTTGCCCCTTTCTTTGTTTGGTTTTTTGGGTTATGCAAGCATGACCGCTTTTGCTGTAGCTCCTTTGTTAGTCAATAGAGCGGAGCAGAAAAAATTTAGATTAAAACTAGAAAATTGGACGGGGCTTTTGCTATTTGCAGGTGGGACAGCCATGATGCTTTTCAGTGGCTATCTTATGTACCTCCTAGCTTTTGAAATTCAAGCTGATTGTATTTACTGCATTGCCTCTGCTCTCTTTTCGACTAGCCTATTTTTCCTATCAATAATTGGTCGGAATTGGGAAGATGTTGGGCAGCTATTTTTGACCGGAATTTTGGTGGGAATGCTGGTGCTGATTACTTCAGTTGGTCTTTATACCAGCGTGAGTAATCCCGGTACTGCTACTGCTGAAGGTTATGCAATTACAACCTCCTCTGGTGCTTCGGAAACTGCCCTAGTCAAGCATCTTCAGAAAGTAAAAGCGAAAATGTACGGTTCATTTACCTGCGAACACTGTCACAATCAGAAGGAACTATTTGGCAAGGAAGCTGCTGGCAAGTTAAATTACATTGAATGTAACTCCGAAAGCCAAAATGCTCGCCTTGACCTCTGCGAAGCCGCTAAAATTGAAGGTTTTCCTAGTTGGGAAATTAACGGCAAATTATACCAAGGAGAGAAAAGTTTGCAGGAGTTAGCAGATTTATCGGGATATCAAGGCGATCGCAACTTCCAGAATACAGGAAGCCACGAACATTAGCTTTTCAAGAAATGAAACATTGTCTGCTGAGGATCAACCCGGATTTTGTATTAACTGTCAACGAAGTTTATATCCTTCCATCCAAGTAATACATTGCTGCATCTGTTTACTCATCGTTTCTCGATCGGCATGATATCTGCGTCCATGTCCCGGCAAAACCCATTCAAAGGAATAATTAGCCAATTTTTGCATAGATTTCACCTGTTCGGGCCAGGAATACCAACAAACGCGGGGAAAGGCCAATAACTGATTAAGTTCATCAGACCAAGCGAGATGATCGCCACTAAATAAATATTTGTTGTTGTAGAGTAAAACTGTGTGACCTTTCGTATGACCGGGAACAGGAATAATTAACAAATCAGTTGCTAATTGGTAGGGTTCGCCACCAGATAGTTTAATTTCTACATCGCGAGTATCAGTGGTAATTTCGTCCGTATGGAGGATGCGATCGCAGCCAAAATGGTCGCGATACTTTTGATGATCTGCCACATCGTCTTGATGAGTCAGATACATATAGCGAATGTCGCCCATTGCTTCTATCTGCTTGACTAACGGCGGAGAGAAACGAGGAGAATCAACCAAAACATTGCCTTCAGGCCGGACAATTAAATAGCTGGCTGCGCCGTAGGATTTCTCGGAGTGATAGCCGCAATGATAAATATTCTCTGCTACTAGCAGAGGGAAACTATGCTGAATATCTTTGATATTTTTCGGTTTCTCAACAGTACCGATAGAACTGGTAGGGCAAGATAATAAGGCCTGAAGCGATCGCTCTTTTTCAACCTCATTAGCTGGCTGGTGGTAAACCGCAGACTGTTCTCCAGTTTGGTGAAATATTTCTGGTGCCATCCACCGACAGGTATCGCAGTCAATACAGGTAGTATCGACATAAAAATTACCATTGGTATTTTCGGGACGGCGCAAATTTAGATGAGCCATATTTAAAACCGATATACTACAAGGAATTAATTTGATTATAGCCTAAAATATTAATAACTGTGTCAGTCTTAATTTATTTTATCAATTTATTCTAGCTCTTCAATTGTAGGTTCTAAACTTGTTGGTGAAGTTCGCAGATTTTCGACTGTACTTTTAATAAAACCTGCGATCGGAACCGCTACCAATAAACCAATTAATCCTCCGACTTTAGTTGCTATTAATAGCGAGATAAAAATCCAAACCGGGTTAAGCCCAGTAAAACCTCCTAAAAGGCGCGGAGCAATCCCATTTTCAATTACTTGATCGATTACTGTTGCCACAGCTAAAACCTTCATCCCTAGCCAAAAGTTGTTCAAAGCCATCAATAAACTAACGATGCTGATACTCAAGCCTGCGCCCAAGGGAATTAGAGTCATTATGCCTACTGCTAAGCCAAATAATAAGCCAAAAGGAACCTGTAAAATTAGAAAGGCTACTGTCATTGATAACCCCATAAAAGTTGCCAAAGTAGCCTGTCCAATGAAATAATTTTGAAAGTTGCGCCGTAAGGACTCACGTATTTGACTGCCCAATTTAGGGGGAAACCACTGAAACAAACCATCCCATAGGCGCTGACCGTGCAGTAGTAAGTAAAATGTTAGAACTACTGTGATCATTACGTCTAATAGACTCCCGGCTGCGCCTACTACAACAGTTAAAATTTGACCGATAATTGACTGTAGTTGAGTAGAAAAACGCTCGCTCAATTGCTTAGCAAAACCCCGGAGATCGATAGGAAGGTTGCGGTTTTTAGCCCAATTATGGAGAGTTTCAAACTGTTCAGCACCAGAATTTATCCAACTGGGTAGGCGGGTGACAAGCTCATTTAATTGACCGAGAATAATAGGAGCAAGGGTGACAGCTAATACTACTAATATTAGTAAAAATAGACATAATACTAATACAACTGCTTGCTGCCTTTTCACGCCGTAGCGTCGCAGGAAATGTACGGGATAATCTAGTAAAAAAGAGAGTACGGTTGCTGTTACAAAAACGGTGATTAAGGAGCGAAAATATTCAAAGACTAGGAGCAGTAACCACGAATTGAGTACCACTAGGGGAAATAATAATCCCCATATCCACGATCGCGGCAGTTGATTTACAGGTTTCATGTAAGTCAGGAGCAAGAATTCAGAATTAAGAATTTTAACTGCTAACCGGAAAAGCCCATTAACTAGAAGGCTAAGGTATTAGCAGCAGGGAAAACAGAATTGACAGTGTGATTTTTTGCTATTGTCATTAGATATTTAATTTTGTCCAACTGAAGCTTTTTCCTGAATTCTCACTCCTGAATCGCGTTATCAAAACTTTTCAGTATGGCGTTCTAGTGCTAATTGAATTAAGCGGTCTACTAATTCGCCGAAGGAGATGCCCGAAGCTGCCCAAAGTTGAGGATACATACTGGTAGCTGTGAATCCGGGGAGGGTATTAATTTCATTAATTAGAACTTGGCCTGTAGATTCGACATAGAAGAAGTCTACTCGCGCTAAACCAGCACAGTCAAGGGCTAAAAATGCTTCGATCGCCATTGATTGAATTTGAGAGGCGATCGCATCGCTGACTTTTGCGGGAATAAATAGATCTGCTTGCCCATGTGCGTATTTAGTTTCGTAGTCATAGAAATCACTTTTATAAGTAATTTCCCCAACTATAGAGGCTTGAGGTCGATCGTTACCTAAGACGGCGCATTCTAATTCTCTAGCAACTACTCCCGCTTCGACAATTATGCGGCGATCGTAACTAGCGGCGCTGTCGAGGGCGGTTTCAAGTTCTGGGCGCGATCGCACTTTAGAAATTCCTACTGAGGAACCTAAATTCGCTGGTTTCACAAAGCAGGGATAGCCTAAATTTTCCTCGATTTGGTCGCATAATTTGGGGAAAATGCAAGGGTTAGACCAAACTTGCGATCGCGTGACAGCAGTATATTTAACTTGCGGTAAACCAGCTTGGGCAAATACCATTTTCATCGCAATTTTATCCATCCCCATTGCCGATCCCAAAACCCCAGAACCGACAAAAGGTACTTGCATTAATTTCAGCAACCCTTGTACAGTGCCGTCTTCACCGTTTGGCCCATGTAAGACGGGGAACCAAACATCGACAATATCGGGCCTTGGGAATTGACCGTAGGCAATTGGGGATTGAGGAGTGAGACTTAAATTTTCCTGTAAATTGGCGATCGCCTCTTCCCCCTCTAATTGTAGGGGTTTTCCCGTTTCTAAAACTTGTTGAGGCACTGTTCCTGCTAACCAGCGACCGTCTTTTTGGATATAAAAGGGTAGAACTTCGTATTTACTGGCATTTTGGTCGGAAGCGATCGCACGCGCGATCGCCCTTGCGGAACTAATTGAGACTTCGTGTTCCCCAGAACGCCCGCCAAATAACAGTCCTATCCGTAATTTCGTCATTTTTTATACTCCTACTAATATACTGGGAGTTAGCGCAGTTACCAAGGGAACAATAGCATATTAGCAGCGATTCATTAATTGAGTGTTCTCATCAGGAGGCGATCGCTAACTCCAAGCACATCAGCGGATGTACTGCCAACTGTAAATTGCACGAGATGCGATCGGCATATTCTATAGTTGCCAGCGATCGACAATATAGAGAATTTCTAAAGATGCTAGAAACTCTTAAAAAAGTAATAGACAAATATCATACTCTTGGCATGGTTAAAGCTGACGAACTGCTGTTGCGTCCGACAGATGCACTTCGTCTTGCTGATGAGTTAGAACAGAGGGGGATTTTAATTCTAGGTGTAGATATTTGGTACTATAGCAATCCTAAATCATTTGTGAATTTCTTACTCCCTCCCCTTAGCAAGGGGAGGGTTGGGGTGGGGTAAAAAATTTACGATTCATTATAGGATTGCTATATATCGGCGATCGAATTGCTGAAGACCCAGGTTCATTAGATTTGAGTGAAATAACAAATGTAAGAGTTAGCGCCAAGCTTACTAGAGAATTTATTACCACTCACTTACCTGAAAAAACAGCATTTGTTTCATTTGTTCTAGAAGAAGATACAAACTGGGAAACTGAGGGTTGAGATCGGATATAAGCAAACCTAGTTGCCTTACCTTATTGTCGAACTTCCACAACATTTATCAACCCCCAATCATATTTATAATCTCCCCTACTATAGCAACCGCCAAGGTGGTTAGGGCAAACCCAACTCTTACATCTGGTTCATAATCCCTTACTTCGTCAAGCTTTTCCCTCTTCTCTCTTCCCTAGCCCCTAGCCCCTAGTCCCTAGCCCCTAGCTATGACTTCTGCACTGGTTTGACAGAAATGCTATTAGCCCGAACAAAACATTTACTAGGGGCACCTTGAACCGAGCTTTTTTCTACGTAAATCCAGGGTTGTTTGTTATTGTCAAGTAATACGCCAAATCCTGCCGGGCCAGAGTTAATCTCAAAATTTTGCCCCTGCTTAAAAGTGCCAATTACAGGCCAGTTAGGAATATCTAAGACCACAGAGTTACCAGGAGTTTGTATTTGTTCAATCGAAGATTTTCCCATTCGGCAAGTAACACCTTTGCCACTTGGATCGACAATTTGCCAATATTTATGAGATGTTCTTTGATAGTTTCCTTGTGCATTAGGCTTTGGTAACTCAGATTGAGGTGCTTGATTAACTTGAGATGTTGGAGTTGTGGGACTAGGTTTTGGAGTTGCACTTGCAGTTGGTTTCGGAGTTGCACTTGCCGTCGGTTTTGGAGTTACAGTTGTTTGATTTGCCTGAGATGTAGTAGTTGTAGAATTAGGTTTCGGAGTTGCACTTGCCGTTGGTTTTGGACTTACTGCCGTTTCATTAGCTTCAGGAGTTGGTTGAGCACAACCAAAAAAGCTAATCCCTAAAACTCCCGAAATTAGCATCAAGCCAAGCGACTTTTTAACTTGACTGTACTGGTGAACATTAACTGGTTTTAATCCCTTCATTTTAGAACCTAAATTGCCAATTATGAAACTGAGCCATTATACCAGAGATCGCCAGTCAAACTGAAGGCACGAACATCAGTAATTTTTACCTGCACTAGCTGACCCCTTAATTCCTCAATATTTCCCCGTAAAAATGTCAGACGGTTGCCACGTCCTCGACCCATAACTTGAGTTGCATCTTTCTGGTTTTGGTCTTCTACTAGCACTTCTTCAATACGTCCCAGATAGCGCTGCGAACGTTCCATTGCCGTCTGAGTAACCACATGATTTAAACGTTGTAACCTATCAGCCTTTACCTCCTCGCTTAACTGAGTGTCCCACAAAGCTGCTGGAGTTCCAGGCCGAGGCGAATAAGCCGCCGTATTCACCAAATCAAACCGCATATCAGCTACTAGGTTCAGCGTCTTTTCAAACTGTGCTTCGCTTTCCCCAGGAAAACCAACAATCGCATCAGCGCTAATTGAAGCATCCGGCATATATTGACGAATTGTCTCAATAATCCGGCGATATTTTTCCTGAGTATAACCCCGCGCCATCGCCTTTAAAATGTCATTATCCCCCGATTGAAACGGAATGTGAAAATGTTCGCATACCTGGGGCAATTCTGCACAAGCCTTAATCAACCTTTCCGTGAAATAACGCGGGTGGCTAGTTGCAAAACGAATCCGTTCAATCCCCGGCACATCGCTAACATGATAAAGTAAATCAGTCAAGGTATACTGATTGCTACCATCGGGTTTTGTTCCGGGTAAATCGCGACCATAGGCATCAATATTTTGCCCCAATAAAGTTACTTCCTTGTAACTTTGACGACCTAATTCTTCCATTTCTGCCCGAATTGCTTCAGGAGTTCTTGACTGTTCGACACCTCGCACATTCGGCACTACACAATAAGTGCAGCGTTCATTACAGCCATAAATTACATTCACCCAAGCTGTCACCTTACTATCGCGGCGCGGCTTAGTGATATCTTCCATAATATGGACGGCATCTGTAGCAACTACCTGATTGCCATCAAACACTTGTTCAAGTAAATCTTGTAAGCGATTTGCGTGTTGCGGCCCCATCACTAAATCTAATTCAGGAACTCGCCGCAGTAACGCTTCGCCTTCTTGCTGGGCCACGCATCCAGCAACAATTAAAGTCAGTTCTGGTTCTACACGCTTGCGGCCGGCTTGTCTTCCCAGATAGGAATAAACTTTGTGTTCGGCACTGTCCCGAATGCTACAAGTATTGTAGAGAATTAAGCTGGCTTCATTGGGGTCTTCAGACCACTCGAAACCCATATCTTCTAGGATGCCAGCCATGCGTTCTGAGTCGGCTTTGTTCATCTGGCATCCGAAGGTGGTAATGTGATAGCGGCGGGGAGTGACGGTCATAGTAGGCTGTGGGCAATTTAGAGAATCAAGGTTTTAAACCTTTATAAATTATATAGCAGTTGTCAATGAACTGTGAATATATTCACTGGTACTGTAAGCTTTATACTCACTTCTCTCCCAAAACTGAATCATACTTTTAGCAATTCCTTTCGCCGCCAAAAAAGGTACACCATTCCCCACAGTTTTAAACATATTAGTTAAAGTCATCGCCGCCGGCAATACAAAATCTTTTGGCAAAGATTGAATAGCCAACACCTCCGCGACAGATAGCCGACGAACTTTGTAAGGATGTAAATGCACTTCATTATTCCCATAACAGGCTGTCGGTGAATAACGCCATCTATGCAGCCGCTTAAATGACTTTCTCGAATCATCTCCCTCATCAACAACAGCAAAGCGCTTAATCCCAGCTTTCGGCTTGAAACAATGTTCAGCATTGGGATGATTCATCACATCATTTTTCTGGAACCAAAACTCAACTGTTAACTCTTGAGGAATGTCATTTGCACAAGGAAGTAGCGAATCTTCTTCAAATAAATTCGTAGAGGGCCAAGAGTAAGCAAAAGCCTGGGACTTGGGATATACAATCTGACTATTCCAAGGAAAAATACCTTCAGGCAACATTCCCCCAACTTCATCAAGTTGAATGCCCATATCCTTAATTAAATCCTTACGGAAACCTAGTAAAATAATTCTATCTCTATCTTGCGGCACTCCATATTCTATGGCATTAATTAGGCGCTCTGTCAATACATAGCCAGCTTGATTTAGCCGATTTTTACAATCCTCAAAAAACACTCTATGCTTTTGAGTTCTCCACAAACCTTTAACATTTTCAAACAAAAAGAAATCAGGCTGTTGCTGACAAATTAACTCAACGTAAGCAGCCGAAAGCTTACCCTTCTCCCCTTCCTGACCTCGATTTTTTCCACCAACAGAAAAGTCAGGACAAGGCGGCCCAGCAATAAACCCAATAAGATCATTATTTTTACGGGCATCCTGCATCAATTCTCGCAACTTTAGCGCTGCTTCTCCTGCTGTCAGTCGCGTTACATCTGCCTCCTCTCCTTCAGAGTATCCATATTCTGGTAATGGCAGATTTAGGTATTTACGAGAGTAACGGTAAGCCTGCATAAATGGCGAGAAAATTTCATTGACATAAGCTATATTAAAACCACTCAACTCAAAACCTAAATCGAGAAAGCCTGAGCCTGCGAAAAAAGAGAAAATACAGTAAGATTTTTTCATTCTAGACGCGATCTTGCTGAGAAATAGGAATCGAAATTACAAACTGAGTTCCACAGCCAAGCTGTGAAAAACATTCTAACTTACCTTTATGTTTTTCGACGATAATATGGTAAGAAATAGACAGCCCTAAGCCAGTACCTTTTCCTACATCTTTTGTTGTAAAAAATGGGTCGAATAGCCGTTGCATAACTTCTGGTTCTATCCCACATCCATTGTCAACAATAGAAATTATGACTTGGTTCCCCTCTCCCAATTTAGTCTTAATCCTAATTGTAGGAATCGGGCAGAGAGAATAAACTTCTATTTCTTCTTCCTTGTTTTTCATTACTTGTAGTTGCTTAATTCTGAATCCTTCTAAAGCATCAATTGCATTAGCAATAATATTCATAAATACCTGATTTAACTGACTTGGGTAGCACTCGACTAGCGGCAGATGACCATATTCTTTGATCGCGCGAACTTCAGCAAGTTTGCCTTGTCTTTTGAGTTGATTTTGTAGAATCAGCAGCGTACTATCGATGCCTTCGTGAATATCAACTGGCTTCATTTTAGCTTCATCATGTCTTGAAAAGTTCCGCAAAGACAAAACTATTTCGCGAATCCGATTCGCTCCCATTTTCATCGAATTTAGGATTTTTGGCAAATCTTCTATTAAGAAATCTACATCCCTTTCCTGAGCTAGCATTTTAATCTCTGGTACTGGATTAGGATAATTTTCCTGGTAAAGATTCAGCAATTTTAGCAAAGATTCAATGTAGTCATTAGCATGAACAAGATTTCCATAGATAAAGCTGACAGGATTATTAATTTCATGGGCAACTCCCGCTACTAATTGCCCTAAACTCGATAATTTTTCAGCTTGAACTAGCTGGGATTGAGTAATTTTTAGCTCTTTTAGGGCAATTTCCAGTTGTTCCGCCTGTTTGCGAGATTCCTCCTCTGCTTCCTTAGCCTCTGTGATTTCATATCTGATCGATAAATATTTATAGGGTTGCCCGCTTTCATCTAAAAAGGGTATGACGGTGGTATCTACCCAGTAATATGTTCCATCTTTGGCCCGGTTTTTAATTATAGCTTTCCAAACTTTACCAGCGGTAATAGTCTGCCAAAATTCCTTAAAAAATTCTTGAGAATGATAGCCAGAATTGATAATTTTGTGAGTTTTCCCAATCAGCTCTTTGCGGCTATATTTAGATATTTCACAAAATTTATCGTTGATATAGCTGATAATGCCTTTGGCATCAGTCATGGCAACTATCGCCGAGTTATCTAGGGCAAATTTGAGCTCCGATAGTTCTTTGATTGTTTCTCGCAATTTCTCATCTACATACTTGTAATGGCCAAACCCTTGCTCGTAAGCTTCTATAGTATTTTCCCCTGAATTCAGCTTAATCTCATCTACTATGGCTTCCTTGACTTGAGACTCCTTAGCTTGACTTTGATCCTGAACCTGATTACTATCCATATTAGTTCTCTACAGAGTTAACAGCTACTCGATCCCCCCTGACAAACTTTCCGACTTATGGGTAAGCATTCAGAAAATTTATTTTTTCTAGTCTGAAGATTTTGCAGAGCTTTTGATGCCACATAACCCACAAATGGCAGCAAATTACCCTAATTTTAAATATTTATTTCAATTATACTCTATTTTTGAGTGATTAGAGAGATGTTAACGATCTCTTAATATTATTGAGAGCGAGCAAATACAGTGCCAGCTTAATCTTACAACGACTTAATTTTAAGTTAAATAACTTAAAACCATTGACCGCCACGGAAACGCCAGTAGGGAAATAAAACTCGGAGTAATGTTTGCGACGCGAGATAAATCGTCACCCAGACTAAACTATAGTGCAAGCCAAAGGCCACTAAATCAAAATCCTCCTGCTCTATGCCTGGCAAACCCAGAATTTCGATCAAAAACACCAAAAAAATAGCTTCCCAAACACCGCTCAATAATTGAAAAGCTCCCGGCCAATCTCGATCCCAGCGGAACTGCTGAATGTAAATATATAAAACATCCCAAATCAATCCAAAAATCCCTATATATCCTAGTATCCAGAAAAATATCCAACCTGATTTAGAGCCAATTAATCCTAAAAAAAACGGTATTGTTACTGCAACTCCCACAGTTGCAAATAGTAATAACCGAGTCTGCCAGCGACCAAAGAGAGTAGGAGTCATTTGATTCAGAATTTTATTTTTAATTATATCAATTGAAGAAGGGGCTACGATGCTCAGGAC
This sequence comes from Kamptonema animale CS-326, assembly GCF_028330895.1. Lineage (NCBI taxonomy): Bacteria > Bacillati > Cyanobacteriota > Cyanophyceae > Oscillatoriales > Microcoleaceae > Kamptonema > Kamptonema animale. Next base: position 22,059 of record NZ_JAQMUA010000499.1, read on the forward strand.
TAGGG